>NZ_JBBMXH010000001.1:0-111868 GCF_037996725.1 Xenorhabdus entomophaga | reverse complement strand
AATCCATAGAATGCAAATGTCAGATTGCGATGCGCCTGTTAGGGCGCGGCTGGTAAGAAAGCCTTATAGGCGCATATGAAAAACCCCCGGCTATGCCGGGGGATACTTATTATCATCCTTAAACTGCTTCTTTGGGAAGCAGTGGTTGTTTAAATATTAATCGGAAAATCTCAGACAAGAAACTGCCGAATGGTTAACAATTAGTACCAAACTGTTAACCCAGGATGATTAAACTTAGTTTGAATATTATTTTGGTTTATTACTCCAACATCAATGGTGGTTTTAATTTATACAGCTTTCGATGTCGAGCAATATAAACTTTTGTTCAACGTGATAGCAAAAAAGGAATATTTTGATAAGGGGAAAACAAAGTGTGGGGTTCGAGTAAGAGGGGGATTTTTTAAGCTTGAATCAAAGAGTTATTTTGATTCTTGCGAAAGACGTGAAGATAAATAGTGTTGAAAAAGTGGGAAAATTTATTGGTTAACAGTTTGGTACTAATTGTCGACAATTTTCGTTTCCCTCTTTCTTGCCATATCGTCTCGAAGCGGCCTGCATTACTCGCGGTGTAGCGAACGGTATGACGAATGTTTCGATGGCCTAAGTAGTCCTGAATCAAGCGGGTATCCACGCCATTGTCCGCCAGCGCATAGCCGCAAGAATGTCGTAACATGTGCGGATTCGCGCAAACCGCTAACTTAGCCTTTAAGCTGGTTTGCCGGATGATCTTATAAAACTGTTGGCGTGACATACGCGCCCCGGTTCGTGACAAGAATAACCAATCACTTTGATCACTGTTTTTATAGCGCTGGCGCAGTGAAAGCCATTTCCGTATTAATTGAATTTCCCGCGCTACCATTGGATGGATCGTGGAAAAACCATTCTTCAATCGTTGCACCCGCAGCTTTTTGCCCTCCAAATCGATATCAGACAGTTTCAAACCCAGCAATTCAGACACCCGGAAACCGTGGATAAAACACATAAATATCATGCAGATGTTTCGATCTGCGTGAGGGTGTTTTTCCAATTCCTTCAGCAATACTTCAATTTCCGAGTGGGTTAAATATTTACGCTTTAACATGATGTTTGACACAGTATTTGACTCCCTATGATTATCAAAGATGCCTACTATGATTGTTGCTGATTATTCCCAGACTGCAATATTAAGCATCATTAATAAACAAAACACCAAATAAAACGGCTTCCTTATTCGTTGGATTTCCAACTTTGGGGAAGCCGTTTTTTAAGCGAATACTGTCAGGAATGACGGTATGTTATTTAACAATCCTTGCGTGCATTTCTTGTACAGAAATAACTTGTTCAGTAGGATCTGCGCTGAGTGCCATGGTAGTTGCGAAGCCACCGTTCAGGGTTGTGTCATAGTGCACTTTATATTGCAGTGCGCTACGACGCAGCAGTTTTGAATCTTCAATTGCCTGACGGCCTGCGGTGGTATTGACGATATAGTCATATTCACCGTTTTTGATTCTGTCCTGAATATGTGGGCGTCCTTCGTGAACTTTATTGACCAAACGTGGATTGATCCCTGCTTCACCCAAGACGACTGCCGTACCGTGAGTCGCATCCAGTTCAAAGCCATGTTTAAGCAATTTAGCCGCCAAATCGACCACACGCTCTTTATCACCTTCACGTACTGACAACAATGCACGGCCTTTTTTGCGCATGGTGGAGTTACTGCCCAACATGGCTTTTGAGAAGGCTTCTGCAAAGGTACGGCCAACGCCCATGACTTCACCCGTAGAACGCATTTCTGGCCCCAGAATTGGGTCAACGCCCGGGAATTTATTGAATGGCAGCACCACTTCTTTTACGGAGTAGTAAGGTGGAATGATTTCTTCAATTGCACCTTGCTCAAGCAGGGTTTGACCCGCCATGACACGTGCCGCGACTTTTGCCAGCGGCAAACCTGTCGCTTTGGAAACGAATGGCACAGTACGCGCCGCACGTGGATTCACTTCAATCAGGTAAACTTCGTTGTTTTTCACTGCAAACTGAACATTCATCAGACCACGGACACGCAGTTCAAAGGCCAGTTTTTTAACTTGCTGGCGCATAACATCCTGAATTTCTTTGCTTAAAGTATAAGCCGGCAAAGAACATGCAGAATCACCAGAGTGAACACCTGCTTGTTCGATGTGTTCCATGATGCCGCCGATCAAAACGCGCTCACCATCACAGATGGCATCTACGTCTACTTCAACTGCATCATCCAGAAAGCGATCCAGCAGAACGGGGGCATCGTTGGATACGCTAACCGCAGTCTGGAAGTAACGGCGCAGGTCAGACTCGTCATACACGATTTCCATTGCGCGTCCGCCCAATACATAAGATGGGCGAACAACCAGTGGATAACCCAGCGCATTACCTTTCTCAACCGCTTGTTCGATAGTTGAAACTGTGGCGTTCGCGGGTTGTTTCAGGCCAAGGCGATTAACGGCCTGCTGGAAACGTTCACGATCTTCCGCGCGGTCAATGGCATCAGGGCTGGTGCCGATAATAGGGACACCCGCCGCTTCCAGCTCACGTGCCAGTTTCAGTGGAGTCTGGCCGCCATACTGAACGATCACCCCTTTTGGCTGTTCAACACGCACGATTTCCAGTACGTCTTCCAGTGTCACCGGTTCAAAATAGAGACGATCTGACGTATCGTAATCGGTAGAAACCGTTTCAGGGTTACAGTTCACCATGATAGTTTCATAACCGTCTTCACGCAGGGCCAGTGAAGCATGGACACAGCAGTAATCGAATTCAATGCCTTGCCCGATACGGTTCGGGCCACCACCCAATACTATGATTTTTGGCTTATCATTGTTCGGATTCGCTTCACATTCGTCTTCGTATGTGGAGTACATGTAAGCGGTATCGGTGGAAAATTCTGCCGCACAAGTATCAACACGCTTGTACACGGGATACAGGTTATAGTCATGGCGCAATTTGCGGATCTCTTTATCAGAGATGCCTACCAGTTTCGCCAAATGTGCATCGGCAAAACCTTTGCGTTTAAGCTGACGCAGGAAATCAAAAGTCAGGCTGTTGACGCCCTGCTCTGCAACTTGTTCTTCCAGACGGATTAATTCTTCGATCTGAACCAGAAACCAGCGATCGATGTTGGTCAGGTTGAAGATACCATCAACAGACATGCCGGCGCGGAATGCGTCTGCGACATACCAAATACGCTCAGCGCCTGCACTTTTCAGCTCGCTGCGAATTTTGGTTAGAGATTGTGGATCATCCAGATTGACTTTAGGATCGAATCCGGTCACACCCACTTCCAGACCGCGCAAGGCTTTCTGTAAAGACTCCTGAAATGTACGGCCAATCGCCATCACTTCACCAACAGACTTCATCTGAGTGGTCAGACGATCATTGCTGCCGGCAAATTTCTCGAAGTTGAAGCGAGGAATTTTCGTCACAACATAGTCAATAGAAGGTTCGAAAGACGCTGGAGTACGTCCGCCCGTGATGTCATTCATCAGCTCATCAAGGGTATAGCCCACCGCCAGTTTTGCTGCGATTTTCGCAATTGGGAAACCTGTTGCCTTGGAGGCCAGCGCCGAAGAACGGGATACGCGGGGGTTCATTTCAATGACGATCAAACGACCATTTTTCGGGTTCACTGCAAATTGTACGTTTGAACCCCCGGTTTCTACACCGATTTCACGTAAGACCGCCATCGATGCGTTACGCATGATTTGGTATTCTTTGTCGGTCAGTGTTTGTGCAGGTGCAACGGTGATGGAGTCACCAGTATGGATGCCCATTGGGTCGAAGTTTTCAATGGAGCAGACGATGATGCAGTTATCGTTTTTATCACGCACCACCTCCATTTCATACTCTTTCCAGCCAATCAGGGATTCATCGATCAGCAGTTCATTGGTTGGAGAGAGGTCTAAACCACGTTCACAAATTTCTTCAAATTCTTCGCGGTTGTAGGCAATACCGCCGCCAGTTCCGCCCATGGTGAAAGAGGGGCGGATAATACAAGGGAAACCAACTTCTTCAGCTACCGCCAACGCTTCTTCCATGGTGTGGGCGATACCAGAACGTGCTGTGTCCAAGCCGATTTTTTTCATCGCCTTGTCAAAACGCTGGCGATCTTCGGCTTTATCAATGGCATCAGCCGTTGCACCAATCATGGTGACGCCGAATTCGTTCAGGACTCCCTGACGCTCCAGTTCCAATGCGCAGTTCAGGGCAGTTTGTCCACCCATCGTTGGCAAAATTGCATCCGGACGCTCTTTTTCAATGATTTTGCGTACAACTTCCCAGTGGATTGGCTCGATATAAGTTGCATCCGCCATTTCCGGGTCGGTCATAATGGTTGCAGGGTTAGAGTTCACCAGAATGACACGATAGCCTTCTTCCCTCAGCGCCTTACACGCCTGCGCACCGGAGTAGTCAAACTCACAAGCCTGACCGATAACAATCGGGCCAGCACCTAAAATCAGAATACTTTTAATATCAGTACGTTTTGCCATTTTTTCTTTTTCTCCTGATTATTTAGTGTTCTGAACGTTTGTCTGGCGATATTGCTCAATTAACTCGATAAAGTGATCGAACAGCGAAGCGGCTTCATGCGGGCCTGGGCTGGCTTCAGGATGCCCCTGAAAACTGAATGCCGGCTTATCAGTACGGTGAATGCCTTGCAATGTGCCATCAAAGAGAGATTTGTGGGTCACGCGCAGATTGGCTGGTAATGAGTCTTCATCAACAGCAAAGCCGTGGTTTTGCGCAGTGATCATGACAACATCACGATCCAGATCTTTAACGGGATGGTTGCCACCGTGATGACCAAATTTCATTTTCACGGTTTTTGCACCACTGGCGAGGGCCAGTAATTGGTGACCTAAACAAATGCCAAATACAGGGATTTCGGTATTCAGGAAAGTTCTGATTGCTTCAATAGCATAATCACATGGCTCTGGATCGCCGGGACCATTGGACAGGAAAATGCCATCTGGCGCCATTTTCAGTACTTCATCAGCAGACGTTTTTGCCGGAACGACAGTAACGCGGCAGCCGCGATCGACCAGCATACGCAGGATGTTGCGCTTAACACCAAAATCGTAGGCCACGATGTGGTAAGGTAATTCTTGTTCTTTACGCGCTTCAGGCAAGCCACCTTCAAGTGTCCAGCTGCCTTGTACCCATTGATAGGATTGTGCTGTTGTGACCTCTTTTGCTAAATCCATGCCTTTCAAGCCGGGGAATGCTTTTGCTTTTTCCAGTGCAACTTGGGCATCTGCCTCATTACCCGCGATGATACAGCCGTTTTGTGCCCCTTTTTCTCTTAATAGACGGGTCAGTTTGCGTGTATCAATATCAGCGATGGCTACAATATTATGGCGTTTCAGGTAATCAGACAGATTTTCTTCACTGCGGAAGTTGCTGGTCACTAAGGGTAAATCGCGAATGACTAAGCCTTGGGCTTGAATGGCGGGGGATTCTTCATCAGCGGCATTGATGCCGACATTACCAATATGAGGATAAGTAAGAGTAACAATTTGGCGGGAATAGGAAGGGTCGGTAAGTATTTCTTGATATCCGGTCATTGAGGTATTGAAGACCACTTCTCCAACAGCCACACCTTCTGCCCCAATGGCGCGACCGTGAAATTGGGTTCCATCTTCTAGAACCAATATAGCTGACTTAATCAAAACGCCCTCCAGAATGAATAATAAATCGCATTTACTGCATATTAATTCAGAATTAATCCTTAAAATCAATGCCAATCATGATTTTTATCAAAATTTTGACAAATTGCGCGCATTCTAATGATGAGAGGGGGGCTTGTCTATAAAAAATGGCATTTTTATTGTTTTTTTTACAACTCTTAGCCTTATATTGAGTCAATATGGCTGAAAATCATAAGGAAAGAGGGGGAGATATTCGATTAGTACGAGAGAAAACTGAAAAACGTGAAAAAAGTGTGTCTTTTTTCATGTTGATGGAAGAAAGGCAACAAAAAGGCAAGTTATGACCATAAAAACATAAGATAATGTTTGTTTTTTATATAAATTTATTAATTGCTTGTAATTACGCAATTTTATGATAAAAAATCACGTAATTACAAAGTATTATGAATTTTATATATATTAAATATTTTCGAGATTAAGTACGTCTTTCATGTTGTAAAGCCCGTAATTTTTATCTTTTATCCATATTGCTGCCTTAATCGCACCATTAGCGAAAGTCATGCGACTTGAAGCCTTGTGACTTATCTCTACACGCTCACCAATATCTGCAAAGATTGCAGTATGCTCCCCAACAATATCTCCTGCTCGTATGGTGGCAAACCCAATGCTCTTTGGATCCCGCTCTCCGGTATGACCTTCACGGGCATAAACTGCACAGGTTTTAAGATCCCGGCCTAACGTATTGGCGATAGATTCTCCCATTGCGAGTGCTGTTCCTGACGGGGCATCCACTTTATGGCGATGGTGAGCTTCAATAATTTCGATATCCGCATATTCCCCCATCACCGTGGCGGCTTTTTCCAGCAATTTCAGTACCAAATTGACACCGACACTAAAATTAGCAGCAAAAACAATCGGGATTTCACGGGAGGCTTCTGCAATGGCATGCTTACCGGCATCATCAAAGCCGGTTGTGCCAATGATCATTGACTTGCGATACTGCCGACAAATAGCGAGGTACGTTAATGTGCCTTCAGGACGGGTAAAATCGACCAGTACATCAAACTGCTCAATAACCTGATGCAGATCGTCACTAATTGCAATTCCATTCTTACCGATACCCGCTAATTCTCCGGCATCACTTCCCACTAAAGAGGAACCGGAACGTTCCAGTGCTGCACCAAGTGTAACACCATCCAGTTGTTGAACAGCCTGAATAAGGTTGCGTCCCATGCGACCACTTGCACCTACGATAGCCACGCGAATATCTGTATCAGCCATAAGACCCTCTCTGTAAATCGTTTTTAACTGCGGTGACAAAGAAAATTGTTTTACAGCTTAACTGGCAAGGACTGGCAGCGCCAGATTTATAGCCTGATCATAAGAAAAACAGGGATCATGTTGGAAATTATCAAATTTATCTATCTTCCTGACTCTGGCAATTCGTAATAATTGGCTGAATGACCTTTGGTCAGAAACGCTATGAATACACTAAGCTTTTGTGGTAAACAAGGAAGTAAAGGCAGATTATTAGTGCAATACAATGTGGTATTTCCATCGTAATTCACTTATTGTAGTAAATACTTATTCTTTTTTATTTGAATCTAAAATTTAATTAATCTCCTAACACTCTTTTATATTTTTCTACGATAAAAATAATAAAAACATCTTGATGAGATGATATAAAACAGTAAGTTACTCTGTTACATATCATGATCTGACAAAGTTAATTTATTTTTACACCAATACAAATCATAAGTTATTTTCATTAAATGAAGTTGGTTGTTTATCATGATATTGAGATAATGAAAATCTAATTAATTAAGCCATTGTATGGGGTAGCATAATGTTTAGATCAAAATCTTTTAATATTAATCGGCCTACAATATTGGGTTCCTTAATTCATGCCAAGTCTGTTTTAGGTATAAGTTCAGTGATGGATGCCAGAATGTCTATAAAAATCAATGAAGTTAGTGCAAGTGAAGCATTAAATGTAACCAATATAATAATGACAGAAACCATGGATTGTGAATGGAAATGTGATGATTCCGAACACTGGCTTGATAATCAACAAGAAAAATGGAATAAGAGATATGATTCTGCATTTTCTATTTTTGAACTTGCGCATAATAAAATCTCTCGTTTTATTAAGGAAAAAAAAGCATCAAAAATAAATTCATTATTTTTTGCTGCTTATTTTAAAGGCGTTCCTATCGGAATTTTATCACTTTCTTTTGCAAGTGAAGCTACTTTTGATATGCCTGAGGTCGATTATTTAGCAACTCATTGCGGTATTCGAGGTTGTGGGGTTTTATTGATTGAACAGGCAGTAAATAAATCACAACAATTGGGGAAGAACGGTAATCTAAAACTTAATCCATTATCTGAAGCTGTACCGGCATATATGGAGATGGGATTTGTTGAGACAGGATCTCACATGGAATTACATCCAATTGAGAGAAATGACAAATGGAAATATGATGGGACAACTAAAACTTATAGATATAGGTTCAAATAAATTTCAGACAGAGCACTTAAGAGTTCATTATGTATTCGGATTTTTGTGGGAGATCGGGTCGGGATTAATTTCTTCTCTTTCCCAACCCATCTTCCAATTCCAACCTGAAAAAGCCGAGATTGAATTTGCCTGATCCTGAAAGCGTTGAGCTTAAGTTAATTAACCTCTTTCACTTCAACGCGTAATTCTTTTGGTACTTCGAAAACAATGTTTTCTTCTCGCCCATGCAATTCATTAACTGTCTTTGCACCAAAAGTTTTCAGGCGTTCAATAACTTGCTGCACTAAAATATCCGGTGCGGATGCACCTGCTGTTACACCTACTGCGCTCGCGCCGTTAATCCATTCTTCTTTGATATCATCTGCGGAATCAATCAAATAAGCGGGCTTTCCGACACGTTGTGCCAGTTCAGCCAGCCGATTTGAATTTGATGAATTTTTAGAGCCAACGACTAAAACGATATCAGAACCTGACGCTAAATCACGGACAGCTTCCTGACGGTTAGTTGTGGCATAGCAGATATCATCTTTGCGTGGGCCGACAATATTGGGAAACCTTGCGTTAAGGGCATCAATCACTTCTGATGTGTCATCAACAGAAAGTGTTGTTTGTGTCATAAAGCAGAGGTTGTTTTCATCTTTAACTTGCAGTTTCCACACATCTCCCGGCGATTCTACAAGATACATGCCACCTTTAGGGTTATTGTATTGCCCCATTGTGCCTTCCACTTCAGGATGGCCGGCATGCCCGATCAAAATCGCTTCTTTACCTTTGCGACTCGCCCTTGCCACTTCCATATGGACTTTAGTGACCAGCGGGCAGGTTGCATCAAACAGCATGGTTAGATTACGGGAACGGGCTTCTGCACGAATGGCTTGAGAAACACCGTGTGCAGAGAAGATCAGAATAGCACCATCAGGAACTTCTGATATTTCCTCAATAAAAATAGCGCCACGATTTCTAAGGTTGTCAACCACATAGCGGTTATGTACCACTTCATGGCGGACATAAATAGGAGCACCGTATAATTCCAGTGCTCGCTCTACGATGCTGATGGCACGATCAACACCAGCACAGAAACCACGTGGGTTAGCCAGTAATATTTGCATGGGTTTCCTCCAACTGAGGGTCAATTTCCAACACTTCAATATCAAAAGTGATGTTTTGTTCAGCCAGTGGATGATTAAAATCAACAGTGATGGAACCTTCAGCAACTTCCTTGATAAGCCCGGGCATTTCACTGCCGTTTATGGCGGTAAATAACATGATGGTTCCTACTTCAGGGATACCCGCGTCGGAAAAATCACGGGGAGTGAAATATTGGACTAAATCAGGATTGTGTTTGCCGAAAATGGTTTCTCCCGTCAGCGTGAACTGATGTTTATCGCCAACCGTTAAACCAAGAAGTTGCTGTTCTAATGGGGATGAGAGGCTACCATCACCGAGACGGAATAATGCGGGCTTACCCTGACTATAAGTCGAGTCTGCCGTTGAGCCATCATCCAGCTTTAGAGTGAAGTGTAATAAAACCGCACTGTGCGCTTGCACCTGCATTGACATGTTACTCAAACCTTTTACTTAAAAATGATTGCAAGTATACCGCTATTGGATTGGGTATAGATGAAATTTATCAGCCCCAGTTTTGTTCACTGGGGCTGGTTTATTATCATTTTTTCAATGACTGTTTTTCAATGACTATGTTTTTAACGAGCTATGTTTTTGGTGCTGCTTTTTTGTCATTCGGACTGATAAAGCTCTCAATGATGATGAGAGCTGCACCGATGCAGATTGCAGTATCCGCAATGTTAAAGGTAGGCCAGTGCCATTCCCCGACGTAAAAATCGATGAAATCGACAACAAAGCCATGCACCAGCCGATCGAACAAATTTCCCAATGCCCCACCAATCACTAAAGCGTAGGCAATATTGCTCAGTTTTTGCTTAACACTGGAGCGATACATCATCACCAGCAAAACCGCCGTGATAGCAATGGCTATCAATGCAAAAAACCAACGCTGCCAGCCACCTTTGTCAGCCAGAAAGCTGAACGCCGCCCCCAAATTCTGGGCATAAGCCAGATTGAAATAAGGTATTAATGGCATGGATTCGTACAAAGTGAAGTTTTGCAACACTAAGTATTTGCTTCCCAAATCCAGTATCAATACCACGACAACCAGCCAAAGCCAACGGAGTCCCGTGGAACAAATGGGTTTATTCATTAGGCAAATTTACGCTCTTCACCGTTACCGGCAACGTTAGTCACACAGCGGCCGCAAAGTTCTGCATGTTCCGCCACCAAGCCCACATCTTGAGTATAGTGCCAGCAACGTGGACACTTTTCTCCATCCGCTTTGCGGAAGGTCACTTTAAGGCCGGCAAGCTCGCTTTGCTGCGCATCATCACCTGCTGCTGTATAGGCCGCAACTTCCGCCTGAGAAGTCAGCAGGACAAAACGTAGTTCGTCGGACAGCTTGTTGAGTTTTGCTGCCAGAGTTTCATCTGCATAGAGCGTGACAGCCGCTTCCAGTGAACTGCGGATATGTTTGTCAGTACGAGCCTGTTCCAGAACTTTGTTGACTTCACCACGTACAGCCAGCAGATCAGCCCAGAAAGTATCGTCCATATTTTCGCCGTTTGCCAGACCAAATAGCCCGTCGTACCACTCTTCAGTGAAGACATATTGAGCACGTTTGCCCGGCAGTTCATTCCAGATTTCATCAGCAGTGAACGATAGGATTGGGGCCATCCAGCGAACCAATGCTTCTGCGATATGGAATAATGCAGTCTGACAACTACGACGAGCAAGGCTGTCGCTTTTCGCGGTGTATTGACGATCTTTAATGATATCCAGATAGAACGAACCCATTTCCACGGAACAGAACTGCATTAAACGCTGAACGACGGAGTGGAAATCATATTCGTCATAATATTTGAGGATATCAGCCTGAGCCGCCTGAGCACGACCTACCGCCCAGCGATCCAGAGTCACCATATCTTCTGGTTTCACCCTATGTTGTTCTGGGTTGAAACCGTTCAGGTTTGCCAGCAGGAAGCGGGCCGTGTTACGGATACGGCGGTAAGCATCAGCAGAGCGTTTCAGGATCTCGTCAGAAACCGCGATTTCACCGGTATAATCGGTGGCAGCTACCCACAAACGCAGAATATCTGCGCCCAGTTTGTTCATTACGTCTTGTGGGCTGACAGTATTGCCGATGGATTTGGACATCTTACGTCCTTGCTCATCAACGGTGAAGCCGTGAGTCAGCACTTGACGGTAAGGTGCTTTGCCTTTGATTGCGGTAGACAGCATCAGTGAAGACATAAACCAGCCCCGGTGTTGGTCAGAGCCTTCCAGATAGATATCGGCTGAATTGCCGTTGAATTCCGGACGCGCATCAACAACGGAGGAGTGGGTACTTCCTGAGTCAAACCAAACATCCAGTGTATCTGGAGCCTTGGTGTAATCAGCCGCTTCACTGCCCAGCAATTCTGTTGCGTCCAGATCCCACCACGCCTGAATACCATCAACTTCAACACGCTTGGCAATTTCTTCGATCAACTCAACGGTACGAGGATGTGGCTCTTGTGTCTCTTTATGAACAAACAGAGACATTGGTACACCCCATGTACGCTGACGGGAGATACACCAGTCAGGGCGGTTTTCGACCATCGACTCAATACGTGCTTGCCCCCAGCCTGGGATCCACTGCACATCTTTGATCTCTTTCATTGACTGGGTACGCAGGCCGTTTTTATCCATGCTGATAAACCACTGTGGCGTTGCACGGAAGATGATCGGTTTTTTATGGCGCCAGCAGCAAGGGTAGCTGTGCTGAATTTTGGCCAGATTGAGCAGCGCGCCTTTTTCTTTCAACAGCTCAACGATGATATCGTTCGCTTTGAAAACAAACTGACCATCCAGTGAAGGGTAGGTGCCGGAGATATAGCAACCGTTCGGGCCAACAGGGTTCGCAATCTCAAGGCCGTATTTCAGGCTGATGGAGTAGTCATCAGGGCCGTGACCACCCGCAGTATGCACCGCACCGGTACCTGCTTCAAGCGTTACGTGATCACCCAGAATGGCTGGAACATCGAAGCCCATAAATGGATGGTTAAAACGCATCAATTCCAGATCTGCGCCAGTACAATCACCCATGACTTCCCATGACGTAATATTTGCACGCTGCATGATCTGTTCAACTAATTCAGCCGCCAGAATCAGGCACTCGTTATCAACTTTGACTAACTGGTAGGTAATTTCCGCACCCAATGAAATTGCACGGTTAGCAGGCAATGTCCACGGAGTGGTTGTCCAGATAACCAGAGAGACAGGCAGCCCCTGCGGTTGTACATCAAATTTAGCGTACACGGCACCTGCATCAATGGCAGCAAAGCGTACGTCAATGGAAGGGGAGGTTCTGTCGTAGTATTCCACTTCGGCTTCAGCAAGGGAGGAACCACAATCAGTACACCAGTGAACCGGTTTCACCCCTTTCAGCAAATGCCCATTTTTGATAATGCGGCCTAATGCACGGATGATGTCGGCTTCAGTTTTGAAGTCCATCGTCAAATAAGGTTTATCCCAGTCGCCCAGTACACCCAGACGTTTGAAGCCCGCTTTCTGTGTTTCGACCTGAGTCATCGCATATTTTCGGCACTCAGCACGGAACTCAGCAGCGGAAAATTTTTCCCCGGGCTTACCGATAATTTGCTCAACCTTGAGCTCAATTGGCAACCCGTGGCAATCCCAACCAGGAATATAAGGCGAATCGTAGCCTGATAATCCTTTGGACTTAATAACAATATCTTTGAGAATTTTATTAACTGAGTGACCAATATGAATATCGCCATTTGCATAAGGAGGGCCATCATGCAAAATAAACGATTTCTTGCCAGATTTTGCTTTTCTAATTGCCTGGTACAAACCTTCTTTGTACCAACGTTTTAACATATCTGGTTCGCGCTTGGCTAAATCCCCGCGCATCGGGAACCCTGTTTCCGGTAAGTTCAGGGTATCTTTATAGTCACTCATTATAGATTCTCAGTTCCAATTTTCCGCTAGATACATGACTCGGATCGCTGCAAGAGATAATCCCTCGCAGCAACCACATCATTTGCGATTTGCTGTTTTAGCGCATCAAGCGAAGCAAATCGCTGCTCATCACGCAATTTTTTGCGTAATACCACATCGATATGATGCCCATACAGATCCATTTGGGTATCAATCAAATGCACTTCCAGTTGCTGTCCCTGACCCGCAACTGTGGGGCGGTTGCCTATATTGGCAACGCCCGGTAAGGGGGTGTGGCCCAATCCATGGACTTCAACAGCATAAACGCCTTTAACAGGGGTAACCAAACGTTTCAATGGTATGTTGGCCGTGGGAAACCCGATGGTACGTCCCAATTGGTTACCATGAACGACTCTGCCACTTATGCTGTATGGATGACCCAGTAAGATTTCCGCCAGAGCCAGATCATCGTTTTGCAATGCCTGACGAATGGCTGTACTGCTGATCCGAAGACCGCTGTCACAAAAACTGTCGGTGCTGGCGACATCAAAATTGTATTCTTTACCTGCTCGCTGCAAATAGTGGAAATCTCCGAGGCGATTTTTGCCAAAACGGAAATCATCTCCTATTGCCAGAAACTTAACACCCAGTTTTTCAACGAGCAACTGTGAAACAAAAGCTTCAGGAGAGTTGGCTGCAAAGTGCCTGTCAAATTTCACACACAAGAGATAATCAACGCCATTCTGGGCCAGATATTTTACTTTATCTCTCAGCCGTGTCAGGCGGGCTGGTGCTCTATCTGCAACAAAAACTTCCAGAGGCTGCGGCTCGAAAATCATGACCATCGTCGGTAACCCGAGGCGCAGCCCTTCTTGCTTCAAGTGTTTTAATAAAGCCTGATGCCCGCGATGGACACCATCAAAATTACCAATCGTCAGCACGCAACCATGGTGACGCGCCCGGATATTGTGTATACCGCGAATTAGCTCCATAGCTGGCTCAATACCGTGGAAATTGCCGGATTATACCTTGTACAAAGCACAAGGTTAACCCACGATCACAAAGGGTTTTAATTAATAACCTGATTCATACAATAAAAATAGGCTAGATGCCCGAAAAATATTTAATTTATCGCATTTCTCTGTGATTCATTCAGTTTTTTATTGCGAAAGACTGTATTCCCTTTCAGTAAGCTGATAAAATCCCGCCCCATCACAACGTAACCAGCGTCGTTGTACAGCGACGCTTATTTGCACAAATCCATTGACAAAAGAAGGCTGAACAGGCATATTCCTCGGCCTTTGAATTGTCCTCGATAGAATATATTTGGGAGTTGGACCTTGGCTAATATCAAATCAGCTAAGAAACGCGCCGTACAGTCTGAGAAACGCCGTCAGCATAATGCAAGCCGTCGTTCTATGGTGCGTACTTTTATCAAGAAAGTATACGCGGCTATCGCTGCTGGCGATAAAGAAGCTGCACAGAAAGCATTTAATGAGATGCAACCAATTGTTGATCGTCACGCCTGTAAAGGTCTGATCCACAAAAACAAAGCAGCACGTCATAAATCTGCTCTGGCAGCACAAATCAAAGCAATGTAATTATTGTTTTGGTTATGCTGAAAAAACCGGCTTTAAGCCGGTTTTTTTTCAGATTTTTGGCGGGGTAGTGGTTTTTTATCCAGTACTCCGCCAAAGCCGCGTTGATGATAGTTAGCGCGTTGGCGCGATTTTCAACAGAGATTACCAGTGGTCTGATATCAGTGATAAAAATGACTAATGCTTTCTTTCTCCCGGCCAGTTATGATGACATCAATTAACTGTTCATAATGCCTGATCAGGCTATCAATAGATTCTTCAGAGTACAGTTCTGTATTATATTCAAGCCCACATATGATATTTTTTGGCTTGTTGAGAATATACATCCCAAGTGATTCGAAAGGCGTCGGATCAATCATTATTGGCTCTATGCCGAGGTTCTCGAATAATTCCTTTTCGTCATTAACTACATCCAGATAGTTATCCATATAGTTAAAGACAATGTTAAACATAGCATCCCTTGCTTTTTCACCGACAGAATCAATAACCATCGACATATGAACATCTAAGTTTTCCAGCGCATTGTAGGTAGCCCGGCTAATTTGTTGAATGATATCATGTAAGCTCATCTCCTTATTAAGGCTGGATTTGACGAGCACGGCATTCAAAAACAACCCTATTACTTGCTGGCTTTCGATACTGTCGCGTTCAAATTGTGGTGAAGAAGTCATTATCTGTGACACGCCTGTGTGCATAAAAATACAAGTATGGAACAGAGCCATAAATAGCATATATGGCGTAATTTTATTAACTTCACAATATGGTGAAACCACTTTATTTAATGAATTGGGTATATTGATATAGCGAACTTTAAAGTGACCTTTTGACGCTGCATGTGTACTGAAATCAGCCAGAGAATCAGACTGCATATTGAAATCAGCAAACTGGTTCTGCCAAAACTTAAGCTGTTTTTGACATTTTTCTGCTTTATGGCGTTCTTGCGAAGCATGAATGTACTCAGAATATTGCATGGCAACGGGGGGAAGTGTAGGGGCTTCTCCTTGTGAATAGGACGCATACAATTGTAAAAACTCTTTCATAAAGAGATTGATTGACCAACCATCAAAAATCATATGGTGAATATCAAACAATAATGCAGCATTTGTTTCCGAAACAGGAAAAAAGAATGCTCTGATTAATGGATCATGATAAATATCAAAAGGTATTTTCTGTTCCTCTTTCCAAAATGCTTTAATTTCACTGATTAATTGTTCTTTTTCCATTCCTTCTGGCTGTAATGCAACAATCTGAAAGTCAATTGTCATCTCATTGTCAGGCTGTACGAATATCTGCTCATTTTCTTGATAGAATTTTAAGTGCAAACCTTCATGCCGCCCTAAAAGAGTATTCAAACTTTTTTTCAAAGCATTGCTCTCAAATTTTCCATTTATCACTAAAGCAATTGGTACATGGAAGCATCGTTCTATTATCCCTTTTTGTGTCAACGGCAAAAATGCTTTTTGACAATTATAGAGCGGCATTTTCCCATCAAAAGCAGTTTGTAATGAGTTTAGTGCCGATATTTCAGCTTCTTTAGTGCTCTTAATTATATCTGCAATTTGAGTGATGGTCGGGCTGGCGAATAATTGATGCATACTGAAATTACAGTTCAAACTATTTTTAATGGATGCCGTAACCTTGGCAGCTAAGAGTGAATGCCCTCCCAGTGCGAAGAAATTATCATGAATACCCACTCGATTAATTTTCAACTGTTCTTGCCATAACTGACAAAGTTTTTCCTCAATTTCATCTCTTGGTGCAACGTAATTTTTCTGATGTAAGTCACTTTCTTCCGGAACAGGCAGAGCTTTTTTATCCACTTTATCATTCAATGTGAGCGGCATTCGCTCCAGCGGAATATAAAGGCTGGGCAGCATATATTGCGGCAATTGCTTTCTCAGCGCGGATTCAAGGAGTTCTGAAAGTTCACCGCCAATAGTCGAGATTTGCGGGTAATTGGCTAAGTAGGTTTGTTTATAGTCATAGCGGGCCTGCACGGGCGGCAATTCACCCCGGCTGAAAATCACATCCAGCAAATCAGGCTGCTGTTGTGACCAAGTCACGCCGCACTGGTAGCCACATTGTTCAGCGTATTGAAGCAGTGATTCAAATGATTGAACCTGTTCCATCGCTTCTGAAGAGAAACTGCCGGAATATTCTGATGGGGATATGACCTGATTTGCCGGCCAGTGGCGTAACCCTTCCGCCAATGCAAGATCATCTTTGACTCTGCTGTTTGGAATGCCTGAAACCCCAAACGTGTCATCTGCTCCTGTCTGTAATAGATTTTGCAGATTATCAAAGGCGTCAAAATCATACCAGTTTAAGGGCAAATCCCGACAGAACTCTGCCTTTTCGTCTCGTTTATGCAGAATGACATCGTAACGATAACGCAGCATTTCATTGTCACCGATACCTCGTTTGATCAGGATATCAACCTGACTGATTTCCGCATAACGGGATGGCAACTGAGCAAAATAGGTCGGGCTGAGCAAAAACTCCGGCTCTTGTTGCAGACGGCGTTGAATACGATTTGCCAATATCCCGGCTTCAATACGTTGCCCGTTCAGTCGGCTTTGTTCGATGGCCGTCACATGCGCCGTTAACAAATCTAAGTTGCGGATATCGCCCAGTAAGATTTTTCCTCCTGCTTCGACGGCGGGGATGAGCTGTGCAATCACTTTGTCCATATATTGAATATTAGGGAAGTATTGGACGACGGAGTTGATCACAACGGAATCGAATTCACCGCCTGTCAATCCGCTTAAATTGAGCGCATCTCCTCTTCTTAACTGGACATGTGACCAACCGCGCTGTTGCAGTATCTGCTGATGCCGGTTTAGTACTTCAGCCGAAATATCGGTTGCCAGCACATATTCACATTGCCCGGCATAGTGATACAGCAATAATCCCGAACCACAGCCAATCTCCAATAAACGGCGGGGATGC
This sequence comes from Xenorhabdus entomophaga, assembly GCF_037996725.1. NCBI lineage: Bacteria > Pseudomonadati > Pseudomonadota > Gammaproteobacteria > Enterobacterales > Morganellaceae > Xenorhabdus > Xenorhabdus entomophaga. Next base: position 94,136 of record NZ_JBBMXH010000001.1, on the reverse strand, counting down.
AACGCGTTAATCCGGTGCATAATACCGGCCTGCCACTCTTTCATCTGGTCAAGGGCGATCGGCTGTTCGGTATAACTGCTCATCCAGCCACCGAAATCACTGCCTGCTTCGCGGTTATTGATGACAACATCAGGTTCATCATGTCCGGCTGTTTCCTGACGGTATTGCCCATCAAAGATTTCTGTCCAGTTATCCAGATAGTCCTCATTATATACCGCCGATTTTTCAGCCAACCAAGCTGCGGTTGGCGTGACATAGGCAATGAGTCTTTTATCCTCATTGTTTTGACTATAGGCGATCACGGCGGCACTGCTTAAGGCGTCATGCCTGCTCAAGGCAGTTTCTATTTCACCTAACTCGATACGGTGACTGCGAATTTTGATTTGAGAATCTATACGACCAATAAACTCCAATTGACCATCCAGTGTCCAACGGACTAAATCGCCTGTCCGATAAAGTCTGTCTTCTGAATCACCGAGTGGATCGCGGATAAATTGCTTTTCTGTGATTTCTGGTGAATTCCTGTAACCACGTGCTAACTGAACGCCACCGATATGCAGCTCTCCGACAGCACCAATCGGGACTAGGTCTCCTTTTGGATCAAGAATACGTATCACGACGTTAGGCAATGGCTTACCAATCGTAATCTTGTCATCAGTTAATAAACCGGCTGTGACAATGGAGGTGCATTCTGTAGGGCCGTACACGTTAAACAATTTTCTGCCTTGCTGCCAATGAACCGCTATTGTCGGGGGGACAGCTTCGCCTGCCAGCAATAAGGCTGAGACTGAACGCCACTGTTCGAAGTTCAAATGAGGCAGTAATGCTGGTGGCAATACCGCATGGGTAATCTGATATTTTTCGACAAAATCATCCAGTAGTTCCGGGATCCGCCGCTGGGTTTCGGAAATCAAATACAATGTTGCACCATAGGCCAATGACATCGACATCTCTAAGATCATGGCATCAAAGCTCCAGGAGGCAAACTGCAATATCCGGCTGTTTGCGTCAGCACCAAATAAGGCCGCTTGTGAGAGTGCCAGATTGACCCAACCTTTATGCTCCAACATTGCCCCTTTTGGTTTGCCTGTAGAGCCAGAGGTATAAATCACATAGGCCAGATGATTTTCCATCAAGGGAAGCGGACGTTCAGTGATATTCTCTGTGGACAGATTTTGTAGATGTGACTGCAATTCCTCTGTATCCAGACAAAACACCTTTTGCTGGCTGATAGGCAACTTTTCCACCAGATGGGTTTCGGTCAGGATAAATTGCGCTCCGCTGTGCTCTAACATATATCGCAGACGTTCTTCCGGGTAGTCGGGATCGAGTGGCACATACGCTCCGCCCGCTTTCAAAATACCCAGCAATGCCACAACCGCCCGTAATGATCTCGGAATGCAGAGTGCCACTGGTGTATCGAGCTTAATCCTCTGCTCAATCAGATAGTGTGCCAGTTGGTTCGCCTGCTCATTTAATGTCCGGTAAGTTAAGGCGTTATCATTAAAATTCAGTGCCGTTTTTTCAGGATGCTGAACGACCTGCTCTTCAAATAACTCATGAAAACAACGCCCTCGTTGGCTATCATCCTGCGGCCCATTCCACTCGTGCATTAAGGTGTGTATTTCAGAGGCAGACAAGAGCGGGATATCATGAACAGAGGGTTCTACAGTGCCGGCAGGACGTTTCAGTATATTGATAATGTTGGCAAGCAGTGTTTCATAATTGGTGAGTAACCGGCTAATCGTCTCGTATTTAAATAAGTGAGTGTCCGCGATCCATACAATGGATAACCCGCCTTCATGTTCATCTTCATAAACATGGACTTCCAAATCAAACCGAGGGGTCAGAAGCGAACCCTCTTTGGTGGTAATAACGGAGGTAATAACGTTAGAGTGTTCCAACTCTGTATTTTGTTGGTTATTTTGACCGGCAAAGACTATCTGGAAGATAGGGTTATGATTTAACGCCCGCTCCGGACTGATTTTTTCTACCAATGCCTCAAAGGGCAGATCCTGATGGATATAGGCATCCAGAATGGTGCGACTGTTCTGTTTTAACAGTTCGCTAAAAGTCGGTTGGCCGGATAAATCTGTTCTGATAACCAGCATATTGACAAAGAGTCCAATGAGCGGCTCAACGTCGCGGTGCATTCTTCCTGCCAGTGCGGTGCCAACCAAAATGTCTTTTTCATTACTGTAACGGCTGAGCAATACTGAAAACGCCGTTTCCAGAAACATAAACAAGGTTACTCCATGTCTGGCACATAATGCTCTGATTTCTTGTGTCAGATGCTTTGAAATATGCTGTAAATGGGCATACCCTTCAATATTCTGTTTTTCCGGGCGTGGGTTATCTAATGGAAAACGGTGAACCGGAGAAATACCGGCTAATTGGTTCTGCCAGTAATTGAGTTGTTTTTCCAGAATATTCCCTTGCAGCCACTCCTGTTGCCACCGGGCGTAATCGCTATATTGGATTTTTAATGGTGGCAGCGGATTTTCCTCATTCTGACAATAAGCCCGGTATAGCGTAAGAAGCTCTCTGAAAAATATCTCCATCGACCAGCCGTCACAGGCAATATGGTGAATGGTATAGAGGATGACATAATCCTCTTCGGCCATTTTTATCAATCGGATACGCAACATCAGATCTGTTCTGAGGTTAAAAACTTGTTGTATTTCTTCTTTGCAAAGTTGTTTTACCTGATATTCTTTCTCGCTCTCTGAGAGTTCAGACAGATCATATTGTGTAATCGGCAAGTCGTAGGAAGTAGCGATAACCTGCCGTGGCTCGTTATCAATCATTTTAAAATGGGTGCGTAAAGATTCATGGCGTTCAAGCAGGGTTTTTACTGCCGCCTCAAACGCCTTGATATTCAACACTTCTTTTATTCTGAAATCCGCCGAAGTATTGTACTGCGGGCTGCCTTCAGCCAGTTGGTCAATCAGCCATAAACGTTGTTGGGCGTAGGAGAGTGGATAGTGTTCTGCATGACTATAACGCGGAATATCCGGCAACTGTTGTGTGTCGGTTTCTTCTGCATCAAGCTGATTCAGAAAATCGATCAGCTCTTGTTTATGGTGTTTCCATTCACTGAGCAGCTCAGGGGGAATACTGTCGCGTTGAGTTCTGTATCTCAATTTATTACCAGAAACAAATAGAGTAATTCCTTGATTTAAAGCTTCATTAATAATTTGTGCTGCATTTCTCATATATCACCTTCCAATAGTTCCAGCGTTGTGTTTTGCTCAGTCGGGAAATTCTTTCTTTTTTCTTTGATGAGATGAACTGTGATGACTTGTGACAACTGCTCAAGCGTCGGATGTTCGAAAATGCTTATTAACGGTACTTCTATCTTCAACTCATTGCGTATTGAACTGATAAGGCGTGTGGCTTGTAATGAATGTCCGCCCAGCGTGAAGAAGTTGTCATCAATACCAACTTGACTGACATTCAATAATTTCTGCCATAACTGGCTGATTTTTTGCTCTATTTCATCTCTTGGCGCGACATATGTTTTGCGATGAAAATCCTCTTCATTGGGTGTGAGAAGCGCTTTTTTATCCACTTTGTTGTTAGGTGTGAGTGGCATTCGCTCCAGCAGGAGATAGAGGTTGGGCACCATATATTCCGGCAATTGCGTTTTCAGGAAAGATTTGAGTAATTCTGACAGTTCGCCGCCGACGGTGGAGATTTGCGGATAGTTAGTCAGTTGAGATTGATTATAGTTATGACGGGCCTGCACAGGCGGCATTTCATCACGGCTAAAAATCACATCCAGCATGTCCGATTGTTTTTGTGACCATGTTACGCCACACTGATAACCGCACTGCTGCGCATATTGAAGCAGAGATTCGAATTCCTGAACCTGTTTTGCTGCCTGTGGGGAGAAGCTGCCAGCATACTCTGTTGGCGATATCATCTGAGTTGCCGGCCAATGGCGTAGCTCCTCCGCAAAAGTCAGATCATCTTTCACGCGGGCATTGGGTATACCAGAAACACCAAAAGTGTCGTTCACACCCGAATGCAACAAATTACGCAGGTTTTCAAAGGAAGAAAAATCGCACCAAATTAAGGGTAAGTTGCGGCTGGATTGCGTATTTTCACCCCGTTTATATAAGATGACATCATAACGGTAACGCAGCATTTCGTTATCGCCCACACCACGTTTTACCAGAATATCGACCCTGTCTATCTCTGGGTAATGTTCAGGCAATTGAGCAAAATAGGCCGGGCTGAGTAAAAGCTCTGATTCTTGTTGCAAACGGCGCTGAATGCGGTTTGCCAATGCTCCCGCCTGAATGCTCTGCCCATCCAACAGTTGGCTTTGTTCTATGGCGGTCGCATGGGCGGTTAACAGATCTAAGTTGCGGATATCTCCCAGCAGGATTTTTCCACCTTCAGAGATAGCCGGCATTAACTGTTCAAGCACTTTTTCCAGATATTGACGATTGGGGAAACAGTGAACAACGGCGTTAATGATGACAGTATCGAACTCATCGGTGCCCAAAGCGCCTAAGTTAAGCGCATCCCCTTTTCTTAACCGGACATGCTGCCAGCCGCGTTGTTGCAGGGTTTGCTGATGCCGGTTCAATATTTCAGCCGAAATATCGCTGGCCAGTACATACTCACACTGTTCAGCATAGCGATACAAATGTAAGCCCGTACCACAGCCAATTTCCAATAACCGGCGCGGCTGTAGTGCGTTAATTCGGTGCATGGTGCCAGCCAGCCACTCTTCCATCTGCTCACGGGCAATCGGTAGTTTGGTATAACTGCTCACCCAGCCAGTGAAATCACTGTCGTATGGTGCTGGGTCGTCAGCGATGCTTTGGCGGTATTGTTCATCAAAGATTTCTGTCCAGCTTTCAATGTTGGCTGTATTAAATTCTGCCGCTCTTTCCCCCATCCACTGTTCATTCGGACAAACGTAAGCAATCAGTCTCTTATCTTCATTGTCTTCACCGTATGCGATCACGGCAGCACTACTTAAAGCATCATGGCGGTTCAGGGTATCTTCAATTTCACCCAATTCAACTCGATAACCACGAATTTTGACCAATGAATCGGTACGACCGATGTACTCCAATTGACCATCTGATGTCCAGCGGGCTAAATCCCCCGTCCGGTAGAGCCTGTTTGTGGCATTGTCATCCGCATAGGGATCGCGAATAAACTGCTTTTCTGTGATTTCCTGTGCATTCCGGTAACCTCGTGATAGCTGACTCCCCCCGATATGCAGTTCCCCAATGACCCCTATAGGAACCAGTTTTCGGTCCGGATCAAAAATACGGGCCACGATGTTAGGTAAGGGTTTGCCAATCGTAACCCGATCACCATTTAATAATCCTGCGGTTACCATGGAAGAGGTTTCTGTAGCGCCATACGCGTTAAAGAGTTTTCTGCCCGGTTTCCAGCGAGTTGCTATTTGTGGTGGTAGCGCCTCTCCCGCCAACAGTAAGGCTGAGACAGAATGCCATTTATCGAAGTTCAGATGAGGTAATAGGGCTTGCGGCAACATGGTATGAGTGATTTGGTATTGTTCAACCACATCATCCAGCAGGTCAGGAGTATGTTGCTGTTTTTCTGAAATCAAACACAGCGTTGCGCCACAAGGAAAAGACATCGCCATTTCTATGGTCATGGCAACAAAGCTCAAGGAGGCAAACTGTAATACCCGGCTGTTTATATCAAGCCCGAATAGCGCCGCCTGCGATAACGCCAAATTAACCCAGCCTCGATGTTTCACCATCACACCTTTTGGTTTGCCCGTCGAACCGGAGGTATAAATTACATAAGCCAGATGCTCTTCTGTCAGAGGAATCGGGCGGTCAGTGATATTCTTTGTTGGCCGTGTTTGCAGGTGTGACCGTAGGGTCTGCGTATCCAGATAAATCACTTTTTGCTGACTGACAGGCAATTTTTCGACCAGATGGGTTTCAGTCAGGATCAGCTCAACTTCGCTGTGTTCCAGCATATACTGAAGACGAGCCTGCGGGTAAGTGGGATCTAATGGTACATACGCCCCGCCTGCTTTAAGAATACCTAACAGCGCGACTATTGCTTGTAATGATCTCGGTATAAAAAGTGCAACCAGCGTATCAGGCTCAACCCCCTGTTCAATCAGATAGTGTGCCAGTTGGTTGCTTTGTTCATTGAGTTCCCGATAACTCAGTGAATCGTCCCCAAAAAGCAGTGCTGTTTTCTCAGGTGTCAACACGGCCTGCTCTTCAAACAATTCGTGAAAACAACGCGCGGGTCGATAATTTTTCTGAGGGCCATTCCACTCATGCAATAACGTATGCTTTTCAGTATCAGATAAAAGCGGGATGTGATGAACAGAAGGCTCCGACCCTCCGCTAATATGTTGTGTTAACGCATCAACGATATTGGCAAGCAGGGTTTCGTAATTGGCAGTTAATCTCTCAATCGTAACGCTTTCAAAGAGGTGAGTGTCATAACTCCATAAAAGAGATAATTCACCTGTATCTTCTTCATAAATCCGAATGTCTAAATCCAGCCGATTTTTTAAAGACAGATATTCTTTGCTATCAATGTGATTATCTTGCTTCAAAGCCGTATCTTGTTGGTGGCTCTTTTCCGGAGTAGAAGTTTCCAGAGTAAAAGCGATTTGAAAGATAGGGTTATAATTTAAATTTCGATTCGGATTTATTTCTTCCACCAACATCTCAAAAGGAAGATCCTGATGTGCATAGGCATCCAAAATAGTGTGGCTATTTTTCTTTAACAATTCACTGAAAGTGGGTTGACCGGATAAATTTGTTCTGATAACCAGTAAGTTTGCGAAAGAACCAATTAAGGAATCAATATCATAATGCTTTCTTTCTGTAAGTAGTGTTCCAACCAGAATATCTTTTTCATTATTGTAACGGCTCAGCAGCACAGCAAAAGCGGTTTCCAGAAACGTAAATAATGTTACTTCATGTCTGGCACACAATACGCTTATTTCTTGTATAAGATTCTTTGGGATGCGTTGCTGACGTGTACACTTTTCGAAGCTTTGTTTTTCTGGGCGTGGGTTATCCAAAGGAAAATGGTGTAATAGAGAAACACCTGATAATTGTTTCTGCCAATAATCCCGCTTCTTTTCCAAAATTATATATTGTGTTTCTTCTTTTTGATAAGGTTGATTGAGAAGGTCGATTAATTTTTTTTTGTTATTTATCCATTCCTTGAATAATTCTGATGGAATGCTGTCACGGTTGGTTTCGTATTTTAATTGTCCATTATCAATAAATAATTTAATGCCTTGATCACCCGCTTCCTTGATCATTTGTGCTGCATTTTTCATATATCACCTTTAAATAATTTTTATTATACCTTATTAGAGATGTTTTATTGTTAAGGGTCATATACCCTATAGTTTTCAAGTTGCATCGCAGAGAATAGTTGACATATTTTCTAATGTACTGGCATCGGCATAAAAATTATTCACTCCTCGGTCATTAATAACTCTTAATCTTTTATCCTGTCTTTTCTGCCAGTGGTTAACGATACAAAAGGCAGAAAGAATGATAGCTATCATTTTTCTCTCTGTTATACCCAATTTAATTTTATCTAATATCGCTAAACTGGATGAGAAAATAGTTTTTGGATTAAACTGAATCTTCGACAATTTGACCATTTGTACTAACCGATATGCTTTTCAATTTATTCTCCTAATTTATTATAAACACTAAGGCTAATGTATGAGATTTTTTTGCTTTTTTTCTTTATGTGTGAATTGAATAATAAAAGTTCATTATATAAACACACCAAAGAAGCTCATTCACCTTTATGGATTAGGAAAAACTATGTGGCTTATTTAATGAGTGCTCATGCGTTAATCCTACTATAAATAAATCTGGCAGAGGGTAAGGAATAATAACGAATAATAATAAAGATAGCCTATATCATTATTCGAATAACAACAAATATTATTGATTAAACATTGTGTGATCTAAATCCTGTCCCAATTCAGCAGTAAAAATAAAGAGTGAGGTATTAAATATCGGAATTAAAAACTAAAAAATATTTTATTACCTCCTTCTGTGAAGGTAATACCGCTCGCTTAAGTTCGTGCGGTATTATTCTATGAAGGGGCTTTTTACTTCTATTTTTTACTTACAAAAGTTGTTCAGGACGACTTTTAGAGGGGGAATGGAGAAGAGGTGCATTAAACAGCGCGGAAAAATCTTTGTTACATACGCGCTGAACGGCGGGATGCTGGATCATCCGCTCTGCAAAGATAACGTAATACTCTTCCTGCACTGAATCCAATCTGCCTACCTCAATAATGTCGCTGTCAGCGAAAGTATCATTGGCATAGAAAGAGGGGGCGATGAAAATGGCATTATGGTACATGCCAAATGCCTTCATCAATGCGGCATCGTCGAATTCTCCCAATACTTCAACTTGCAGGTTTTTATTGCGTATCCATGTCAGCAGTTTCCTGCCCAGCATTGAACGGCGTCCGGGGATCAACAAACGGCGTTCTTCCAGACATTCAGGGAATGGTTTTTCCGGGATTGGCGCACGGCAGTAAAAACTAATGCTGCATTCGCCCAACTTGACAGAAAACAAGCCTTCCTGCTGGGTGGAGTCAACCGGGCAATCTGATAAGATCATATCCAGCTTATGCTGGCTGAGTTGCTCAAGTAACATTTCATGCGTTGATTCAAAACAACGCAAGTGGATTTTCTCATGCTCTACCACGGTGGTTTCCAACACTTTGCTGACTAAGCGCTTGGATAGAGCATCAGCGACACCAACATCAAACAACAGGTTTGATTCCCTGCTGTAAGTGACGATATCCAGCATTTCCTGACTGAGTGTAAACATTTTATCTGCGTAGCGGAAAATCAACTGCCCCAGTTCAGAGGGCACCAGACCTCTTCCTTGACGTTTAAATAACTTCCCCCCCAGGCGTTCTTCCAACGCCTTGATTTGCCCGGTAATGGTCTGTGGTGTTAGGTACAGCGCTTCTGCTGCACCTACAACAGAGCCTTCCCTACAAACATGCCAAAAGTAATAAAGATGGTTAAAGTTTAAATGTGAAACCCGCATATATTTATCCTTGTATTGCCTCACATCTGTACAACAGCCGTGACCAACATTTCAGGCCGCCAGATTATGGCGTTCTCCTATTTTTTGATATGAAATATTCGCGGTACAACATGTTCAATTGCTATACCTCGAATATTAAGAGGATGAATTACTTCGGAAATTACTTCTGATTTTGTGTTTAAATTAGTCTATTCATTTGCTTTTGGCTACGTTTTTTTTCTTCGGTAATAGTATGTTTAATAATCCATAACCGACGAGGGCGGCGGTTGTAGAGCCAATCAAAATACCCAGACGTGAGTAGGTACTGAAAGTGTCATTTAGACCTTCAAACGCCAGACCGGAAATAAAAATAGACATGGTAAATCCGATTCCGCATAAGACAGAAACCGCGAAAATTTGTTTCATGCCAATTTTTTCCGGTAATTTAGCTATTCCCAGTCTTACTGAAATCCAGCTAAACAGGAAAATCCCCAATGGCTTGCCGATGAACAGGCCTAGCGCAACGCCCACGGGCAGCATGCTTATCAGGCCATCCAAAGTGACACCCTGCAATGAAACACCCGCATTGGCAAAAGCAAACAGTGGCAGAATTAAATAAGCGACCCAAGGATGTAGTTCATGCTCGAGTGTTTCGGAAGGGGAATCACCTTTTTTATCGCGCAGAGGGATCAGGAACCCAACGATAACCCCGGCCAGCGTGGCATGAATGCCGGATTTTAAGATACAAATCCATAAAACAACACCGACAGCCAGATAAGCGGATGTTTTGGCTACCCCTTTTTGGTTCATCCAAGCCAGAAGCGCAATCATTGCGGCAGCCAGACCTAATGCTCCTAAAGAAACGGTTTTGGTGTAGAATAGGGCGATGATAATGATGACACCTAAATCATCAATAATTGCTAACGCAAGCAAAAATACTTTTAACGCGGTAGGAACGCGTCTTCCCAATAACGCCATAATGCCAAGCGCAAAGGCGATATCTGTCGCTGCGGGGATCGCCCAACCTTGCCGAGCGATGTCATCACTACCATTAAACAGTAAATAGACCAGAGCGGGAGCCAGCATACCTCCAAGGGCAGCAATGGCCGGAAAAATTGCTTTATCACGACCCGCAAGCGAACCTTCCATGAGTTCACGTTTTACTTCCAGCCCGACAATGAGGAAAAATACCGCCATTAATCCATCATTTATCCATAGTAATAATGGTTTATTAATTTCCAGTGCCGCGAACTGCACTGCGACAGGAAGGTTGAGAAATTGATGATAAATACCCTGCAATGGCGTATTCGCCATAGCCAGCGCAATGATGGCCGCTATGATGAGGAGAATTCCTCCTGCTGCCTCTAATTTCAAGAATTGGCGAATGATTGCAGTCATGAATAGATAACCTATAGAGATGGATCAAAACGGTAATGTTATGTCAGTCATGATATCGGAAAAAGCAGATTATTTGTGCTAAATGAATCGGTAAATACGAATCATAACTTTATGAAAGTAACATATTTTTCAATATTGATAAATTGCATTAGATAGTAGATGATGTTTTTATCACCTATTGTGTTAATAATTGAACAAAATACTTCATGACGACTTTACTTTTCTTGTTTGTCCTCTGCGCAGCTTTATTGCATGCTAGTTGGAATGCTTTAGTAAAGATTAGCGCTGATCGGTTTTTGGGTATTTCAATTATCGTCTTTTTTGCCGGGTTGATTTCAACATCAGGATTATTCTGGGTAGGGTTGCCGGCATTCTCATCTCTACCGTGGCTGATATTATCCGCCATTCTGCATACCGGTTATTGTCTGTTTTTAAGCCGCTCTTATGCCACGGGAGATTTAAGTCAGGTATATCCGATTGCCAGAGGGTGTGCACCCCTCATTACTGCTTTATTAAGTTGGTTAATTCTGCGGGAAGCGTTACCTCCCGTTGCCATGTTAGGGGTGGGGTTAATCATTGTAGGGATCATTTTGATTGCGTTTCCACAAGGGAAAAAATCTTTTTACTTGGATCGCAAGACATTGGTTTCCGCAATGATTACATCAGTATTTACTGCCTGTTATACCCTGTCTGATGGTGTCGGCTCCCGTACCAGCGATAATGCCTTAACCTATATTTTGTGGCTATTTGCTATTAATGGCTGGGTAATGGGTGTGATTATGTATTTCAAGTATTGGAATATGGCTGGAAAAAATATTCGTCAATACTGGAAGCAGGGTTTGATGGGAGGGCTGATGCAATTATTGAGTTATGGCATTGTTATTTGGGCAATGAGCCATGCTCCTATTGTACTGGTGGCTGCATTGCGAGAAACCAGCGTATTGTTTGCCATGTTATTGTCAGTTTTTATCTTGCGGGAACCGTTTAGCAAAATGCGATTATTGGCTTGTGTTGTGATAGTAGCGGGAGTGATTGGGACGAAACTGGGGTAACGAGTATATCTCGTTACCCTTGCGTTATATCAACCTTGCCATCAGGGGATATTGTTGCTATATGTATCACCCTTTTTTTGCTACGCGTAATTGCAAGATAGTTAGCATGTCTTAATGGTGATGAAGAGTCTCTCATCTGATCATCTTGATGTACCGAAGTTGATTTTTCTACCAGATGCCATCTCAGCATTTTAACTTTCCATCTAGTAATATAGTCTTCAGATGGACAAACGATATTAGCCCATGGATCACATACCCAAGAATTATCAGGCAATGCATCATATATTTTATTTATCTCAGGGAGGTCTTGAGTTTGTTCAGGGAGAGTAATAACAGCAATAGTATGATCATAAGGATCATCAAATGCGATAATCAGTATATAAACAGGGATCATTTTATTATTAATATTCCGTTTTCCACTGCTTATAAACGAATTTAAAAGATCATCAACTCGATGTGTAGTTAAATAGCCCAATATTGAGAGTGTTAATTCACCACAATTCCCAATTAACACCTCACCGGCATCTGATTTATATAAGGCATGGTTATACCTGTCCATAATATGTTCTTTCAATAAAAAATCCTCTAAAAATTCATCATGTATATTTTCCTTTTCTTTGATACGTTGAGGGGTATACATTGCTCTTTTATTTTCAGGTAATCTTTCAATGTTAAGATACGTTTTATTCGTTGTTTTTCCACGGAAAAGATTCCGTGCATGCCTAATCGCATCGAGTAAAATATTTTCAGTCATAATTTGCTCCTGTTATCGCTTAGAGTTTTATCTGGTATAGGTTTGTATAATTAAATTAAGCAATTTTCTTAATGTTATTTATTTATTTATTTATTTATTTATTTATTTATTTATTTATATAGATAGGATGCTATTTTTAAGGAGCCCAGAAGAGCCTAGAAGTGATACTTTCTGCTATTTTTAAGGAAGTTTCAAGATTAATCAGATGATGGCGTTGCTTTAAATGGCAAAAATAGAGGGAAAATCAATGAATAAAAAAATAAGCTCCTGATTATCAATAAATTAAATAATAATCAGGAGGAGCTATTATCAGAGATCTTAAAAAAGCATGAAATTACTTAGTCAGATCATCAAAAAATTTCTTCACGCCATCAAGAAAACTCTTGGAGCGGGGGCTATTGGTTTCACCGCTTTTCCCGCCAAAAGAATCTCCCAATTTACGCATCAGCTCTTTCTGCTCTTCATTCAATTTGACCGGTGTTTCTACTACAACACGGCAGAGCAAATCGCCTTGAACGCCACCACGAACAGATTTAACTCCCTTACCCTTCATGCGGAACAATTTACCCGTTTGGGTTTCCGCAGGGATTTTCAGGCTGACACGGCCATCAAGGGTAGGGACTTCTATTTCGCCACCTAATGCCGCGGTTGCGAAGTTGATAGGAACTTCACAATAGAGGTTGCTGCCATCACGCTCAAAGATATGGTGAGTTCTGACTTGAACCTGAACGTACAAATCGCCGGATGGTGCGCCGTGTTCACCTGCTTCACCTTCACCACTCAAGCGAATGCGATCACCGGTATCGACGCCTGAAGGGATCTTAACAGACAGGGTTTTGTATTTTTCAACGCGTCCATGTCCATGACATTTGCCGCACGGATTTTTGATGATTTTTCCGCGGCCATGACACTGAGGGCAAGGCTGTTGAACCGCAAAGAACCCTTGGCGCATTTGTACTTGGCCTGCACCGTGACAGGTTGAACACGTTTCCGGGCTGGTGCCTGCTTTTGCTCCGCTGCCATGACAAGTATCACAGGTTTCCAATGTCGGAATACGGATCTCTTTGGTCACACCACGGACAGCTTCTTCCAGGGTTAATTCCATGTTGTAACGCAGGTCTGAGCCACGGCTAGGGCGCTGTTGACGGCGACCACCACCGAAAATATCTCCGAAAACGTCACCAAAGATATCGCTAAAGTCAGCTCCGCCACCGAAACCACCTGCGCCACCACCCATGCCACCATGTTCAAAGGCAGCATGACCATATTGGTCATAAGCAGCGCGTTTCTGAGAATCCGTCAGGATTTCATACGCTTCTTTAATTTCTTTGAATTTACTTTCTGCATCTTTATCGCCCTGATTACGGTCAGGGTGATATTTCATTGCCAGACGCTTATAGGCTTTTTTGATCTCTTTTTCGTCTGCAGTTTTGGATACTCCCAAAACTTCGTAATAATCTTGTTTTGCCATCGTATTGTTTACCCTTAACACGCACGCACGGGCGTAGAGTTACCTCAACGCCCGTGTCAGTTAACAAGTAACAGGCGCCCTGTTACTTTGCCCGCTAAGGGCTATTATTTTTTGTCTTTAACTTCTTCGAATTCAGCGTCTACAACGTCATCTTCTTTTTTCGCGTTGCTTGCGCCAGCGTCAGCAGCACCAGCCTGAGCTTGTTGCTGTGCGATTTCCAGCAGTTTCTTAGATGCTTCAACCAGAGCTTGGATCTTCGCTTCGATGTCAGCTTTGTCTTCGCCTTTCGCCGCAGTTTCCAGCTCAGAAGTTGCTTTCTCGATTGCTGCTTTATCGTCTGCAGTCAGTTTGTCACCCGCTTCTTCAACTTGTTTACGAGTGCCGTGAACCAGTTGGTCAGCCTGGTTACGAACCTGAACCAGCTCTTCAAACTTACGGTCAGCTTCTGCGTTTGCTTCTGCATCGCGTACCATCTGTTGGATTTCTTCTTCGTTCAGACCAGAAGAAGCCTTGATGGTGATGTTTTGCTCACGACCTGAATTTTTGTCCTTCGCAGAAACATGCAGGATACCGTCAGCATCGATGTCGAAAGTCACTTCGATTTGCGGAGTGCCGCGCATTGCTGGCTGAATGCCATCCAGATTGAACTGGCCCAGAGATTTGTTATCACCGGCACGTTTACGCTCACCTTGCAGTACGTGAATAGTTACCGCAGATTGGTTGTCTTCTGCTGTAGAGAACACTTGGCTATGTTTAGTTGGGATAGTGGTGTTCTTATTAATCAGGGAAGTCATCACGCCGCCCATGGTTTCAATACCCAGAGACAGAGGAGTAACGTCCAACAGCAGAACGTCTTTCACGTCGCCTGCCAGTACGCCGCCCTGAACTGCCGCACCCATCGCAACAGCTTCGTCCGGGTTCACGTCTTTACGTGGCTCTTTGCCGAAGAAGTCTGCAACGGCTTTCTGAACCATTGGCATACGAGTCTGACCACCAACCAGAATAACGTCTTGAACGTCAGAGACAGACAGACCAGCATCATTCAGAGCAACTTTCAGTGGCTCGATAGAACGTCTCACCAGATCTTCAACCAGTGATTCCAGTTTCGCACGAGTCACTTTAACGTTCATGTGCTTAGGACCTGTTGCATCTGCGGTGATGTATGGCAGGTTCACGTCAGTCTGCTGTGCAGAAGAAAGCTCGATTTTCGCTTTTTCTGCGGCTTCTTTCAGGCGCTGCATTGCCAGCGGATCGTTACGCAGGTCGATGCCTTGTTCTTTTTTGAACTCGTCAACCAGATAGTTGATCATACGGCTGTCGAAGTCTTCACCACCCAAGTGAGTATCACCGTTGGTTGCCAGAACTTCATAGGTTTTTTCGCCATCAACTTCGTCGATTTCGATGATAGAGATATCGAAAGTACCGCCACCCAAGTCATAAACAGCGATAGTGCGGTTGCCCACTTCTTTGTCCATACCATAAGCCAGAGCAGCAGCAGTGGGCTCATTGATGATACGCTTAACTTCCAGACCTGCGATACGGCCGGCATCTTTAGTTGCCTGACGCTGTGCATCGTTGAAGTAGGCAGGAACAGTAATAACTGCTTCGGTTACTGGCTCACCCAGATAATCTTCTGCTGTTTTCTTCATCTTTTTCAGAACTTCAGCAGAAATCTGAGGGGGTGCCATTTTCTGGTCTTTCACTTCCAGCCATGCGTCGCCGTTATCCGCAGCCATGATTTTGTATGGCATGATGGATTCGTCACGCTGAACTTCTTCGTCCTGAAAACGGCGGCCGATCAAACGCTTGATAGCGAACAAAGTATTTTGCGGGTTAGTAACAGCCTGACGTTTAGCTGGTTGACCAACCAGAGTTTCACCATCCTGAGTATATGCGATGATTGAAGGTGTGGTACGGTCACCCTCGCTGTTTTCAAGCACACGAGCTGTCGTGCCGTCCATAATTGCTACACAAGAGTTGGTAGTTCCCAAGTCGATACCAATGATTTTACCCATCTAAACGCCTCCACAAAGAATTCATATATTCGGTCAAGTTACTAAGCTATATGAGGACGAATGTTTGCTTTTCAATGGCATTGATTGCCAGAAATTCCTCATTTGATGTTTTCAGTTGATACTGAAATATCCGTAGTAACTGTAGTTGATACTTAGATGGGGCCATTCATCGCATCATCAAGGGGCAGATTGAAAAAAAATTGAAGTTTAATGAAAAATTTTTTTCTAAGGCCATTGTGTAGTTGATGCCATCACATTATGATTCGCCGCCTTTTATAGTTTCTTGGCGAAATAAAGTGCCTTGATAACTTTTTTAATATTTTGTTTTATCTGTATTTTTCAGGGGAATTATGAACTCTAGTAAGTTGGCGAACCCAGGCCCGTTGGGCTTAATGGGTTTTGGTATGACGACCATTTTGTTGAATTTGCATAACGCAGGTTTTTTCCCATTGACGTCGGTCATTTTGAGCATGGGCATTTTTTACGGTGGATTGGCTCAGGTGCTGGCAGGCATTTTTGAGTACAAAAAAGGAAACACTTTTGCTGCGACCGCATTTACTTCTTACGGTATGTTTTGGTTGAGTCTGATTGGTGTGTTTTTCCTGCCGACGATGGGACTGGCAGAAGCAACCAGCCGTGAATTTCTCGGCGTTTACCTCGCCTTGTGGGGCATTTTCACTTTGTTTATGTTCTTTGGTACGTTGAAAGCCAACCGTGTCCTGCAATTTGTGTTTGGCAGCCTGACCCTGCTGTTCGCATTATTGGCGATTGGTAATATCACGGGCAATGCCAGTATCTTGACGTTCGCGGGTTTTGAAGGCGTTATCTGTGGTGCGAGTGCTTTCTATCTGGCAATGGCTGAAGTTCTGAATGAACAATATGGCCGTACTATTTTGCCAATTGGTGAAGTGAAACACGCTTAACCGTTTTTAGACAGGATGAGTATTCGTACTCATCCTGTTTTATGTCAGTTAGCTCACTTTGCCTGCTTTTTCTTATATTGCTTTTTTTCGCAAATAGAATCCCAATAAGATACCGACAGCCGATAACGTCATCATATAGTAGGCGGGTGCCAGTGAAGTATATTTCAACAGCAGGGTAACGAGAATCGGGGTTAGTCCCCCAAAAATGGCATAGGCCAGGTTATATGAAAATGAAATGCCACTGAAACGTACTTCCGGCGGATAACTTTTAACCATAACGAATGGTGCTGAGCTAATCACACCAACAGCTAATCCGGTAATGGCATAAACACTAAATAATTTGAGCGGTTCATCGCTGATATTATGATAGAAAAACCATGTTGCGGCAGCTAATAAAATACAGCCGACGATCAACACGATACCAGCGCCACACTTATCACATAAATAGCCTACAAATACACAACTCGCCGCCAGCGAGATGATCGCAAGGCTGTTTGCTTTCAGGGTAATTGATTGCTCCAGATGAAATACCGTCTGCATATAGGTGGGTGCCATCAAAATAATGACCACGATACCAGCGGAAAGCAGCCATGTTAATAGCATAGAGACCGTGATGGCGCGTTTGTGATTAAAGATAACGGATTTTAGGGGCAGTTCTTCCGCCAGCGCTTTACGTTCCTGCATTTCCTTGAAGATAGGGGTTTCATGCAGCCAACGGCGCAGGTACATGGCACACAGACCGAAAACACCACCCAAAAAGAAGGGGAGACGCCATGCCCAATCCAGGACTTCCTGTCTGGAATAAATGGAAGTAATCATGGTTGCCACTAGAGAGCCAAACAAAATACCCATGGTCAACCCTGCTGTCAAAACGCCACAGGCAAAGCCTATGCGCTTATGAGGGACATGCTCTGCCACAAAGACCCATGCTCCGGGTACTTCTCCCCCAATCGCAGCTCCCTGCATGATTCGCATCAGCAAGAGCAGTACGGGAGCGGCAATACCAATCGTATCATAGGTGGGCAGCATTCCAATGAGCAGTGTTGGTACAGCCATCAGGAATATACTGAGTGAAAACATCTTCTTGCGCCCAATAAGATCACCAAAATGAGCCATGATGATCCCACCTAACGGCCGAGCTAAATAGCCGGCAGCAAAAATACCAAATGTTTGTAGTTGCCTAAGCCATTCAGGTATATCCGCAGGGAAAAACAGTTCTCCAAGCGCAACGGCAAAGAAGACAAAGATAATAAAGTCGTAAAACTCCAGCGCACCACCTAAAGCGGCCAAAGACAGAGTTTTATAGTCCTGCCTGTTTAATGAACGATTTTGATATTGTGACATAAGTTACCGATTTATAGTTATAAAATGAGGTTTTTTATTATTATTTTCAATAAGTCTATTTTTTTTCGACGAATGAAAATAAAACTTATCCTATATTAAAAGGTGTTTATTCTGCAATTTTTTAAATGAACCGATTCTGTGATATGTAGCATAGGTTTGGGTAGAAGGGGAGCTTACGTCTGTATATCAGTTTGTATATCAGGAGAATTTTAGATGGAAGAATACTCAGCCCACACGTTAAATAATCTTTTATCAATTAAAGTGCGGAGTGCTCTTCCACAGAGATATTAATATCAGGGATTATTTTTCCAGATGTTGTTTCAGCAGTGATATAACCGTTTCAATATCCGGTAATGAGGGATGTCCCACCATACGTTGCAATGACGCGTCAAAATTTTCGTGCCAAACGGGATCAACCACGAAATAACCATCTTCTTGCAGCCGGGCAATATTGCGGAGGGTCGCCTTTTTTTCCCACATCACGCTTCCCATTACAGGGAAAAACAGCACCGGAAACGTGGAAGCCAGAACCACGGTCGTTAATCGGTTGGTCGCGCCACCGTGGGCAGCGGTCGCCAGTGTGTTAGCAGTGGCAGGTAAAACGGCCATAATGTCATGATCCGCTACAATGCGTGAAGGTTTATCTGTTGGCCAATCGTGTGGTGACTCTCCGCTGATAACCCGGTCTGCATAAAGCGCAACAGTTGATGCGGGTAAAAAAGTGGTGGCGCTGTTTGTCATCAATACCGTCAATGTACAGTCGATCGTTGCCTTAATTGCTGAAAGGTATTTTGGAAGGAGGGTAATATCCACTGATCCAGTTGCACCAATTAAGATCCGAGGTTTTATCTGTGGAATTATTTCAGCATTTTTCATCGGTAAATTAGCCTCTTATTATTATAAAAATGGATGATTAGGGGTTGCATTAGCGTGTTCCAGCAACCCATCTAGCTGCACCAAGTAAGAATCTCTGCCATGTTCTTGCCATTCCCGCGGATATCCCAAAGAAACTTCCAAATGAGCAACATCTTGAATATATTCGAGATTAGGGATGTGTAAGTGTCCGTATACCACCATGCGAACTCCTTTTCCTGATGCCCACTGATGAGTTTTTTCACTGCCACACCAAATGGAAAATTCAGTATTGCGCAAAGATTCAAGCGGTTTTCGGAGAAGGGGAAAATGGCTTATAAGCACAATATCTTCACCGTCTGGAATAGTGTTTAAACGTTGTTCGGTATATTGGAGACGTTCCCGACACCAGTCGATAATATTTTTATGGGGGTAGGTTTTCAGAAAGAATTCGTCAGAGCTGATGACACCACAGCGACGGGCGCGTTCTATGGCCTGCTCCGCCGTATAGTCATCAATATTTCTGAATGAATAATCATATAGAGTAAAAATAGGGGCAATGGTAACGGTTTTACCATTCCCCATGCGGTAATGGCGAAACTCATCTTCAGGGGTGAGTACGTTATGCTGTCGGCAAATATTGACCAGATGTTCATAACGCAATACGCCGGGTAACTTTAATTGATCTCTTGGCGTACACCAGAGTTCATGATTCCCCGGCGTCCAGACGACTTGGGAAAACCGCTGAGAAAGCATACTGATGGCCCATGTAAAGTCTGATTCCTGCTCTGCAATATCACCTGCCAGCAGAAGCCAATCATCGGGTGTTGATGGCCTGAATGATTCGACTATAGCTCTATTTGTTGCATGAGATACATGTAAGTCACTGATAGCCAGCAGCATGAGCTCACCTCTTTGTTTCTTATTTTCCTAACATCCTATTTCCCTGACATCCTGAGTTTCCTGAAAAATCAGGGTGTTCCCGGAGGGGCTTCTCCCCATCCCCAGTTGGGCACGGTTTCGCGACGTGAAGGTGCGGCATTGGGTTGAGAATTGGCTTCAGCCCTGCGTGAACCCCATTCGATATAGCCTGCAAAGGCGGCACGAAATTCAGGATCAGATGGCAGGCCGATTTCATCAGCAGACTGCATCAGCAAATCTACCCATCTTTTCCTTTGTTCTGGCTGAATGCTTCTGCCTCTGTGACGGCTTAACATGACCTTGAAGCCACCGCGCTCATCGGTATAGCGCTTTTCGCCACCGAGCACTTCTTCCAACCACATGGCGACATGGCCGGGGTGATCGGCTTTCATGTGTTGGAACAGCGGAGCGAGTAGCTCATCTTTTTCAACTTTGGCATAAAAGATGGTCATGAGTTTCATGAGGGCCTCACGACCTCCCATCCATTCAAATAAGGTCGGTGCTTCATTTGCCATAATATAACCTCTCATATGAAGATATTTATTAATGATGTTGCGATTCAGGCAACGGCTATGTGTTGATATCCGTTACCCCAACTCCAAAGACGCAATGGCCTTAACCTTATCTATCTGCCCCTTTGGGATGAAATTGCCTTTGTACATTCTGTATGTGTTAAAGAGTCCCTTTAACCCATACTCGTTAGCCAGTTGGAGAAAGTCGTTGTTATCGGTTTCGGGAACATCCGCCGATATAGGTAAACCATCAGAGGCTTGTGCGAATGCGGTAAGAGCCAGCGTTTCAACAACTTCGGCATTGTCGGCATGGAAAGGGCCTATTCGGTAACCATTTTGGGATCGCCTTATGCCTATGATCCCGGAAATTCCTGTTCTGGAATAAGTACAAAATCCATAACGCTCTTTTCCCCAGAACCAATTGGCAAGCAATGCGCCCCGATAAACGCCGGTGCATTCCGCATCATATTTAATGACTTCATCAATATTGGCTGGTGTGATCAGAATAGCGCCTGCTGGGGGTGTGATTTTTTTCTGGATGGCTCCAGAAAGCCGGACATTACGATAATGTTTAACAAATCCTCTTTTTTCGTAGAGTGAGGTTTTATCCCAGTTACCATCACAGCCAATGGTGCGATGTTCTGCGTAATCCATAGACCATTTCCATATTTTCCCTGCACAAACACTATTGCGGAATTCCGGTGGGATGAGGAAGCTACCACCGAATGTGTAATGGTCTGAATAACTTACCATCGACATTGATGCGATAGGTTGCATATTATGATAGGCGATAAAGAAAGCATCTGGGTCTACATTAAAGAAACAAGCCGTATCGCCCGAACTAATATCCCAGTTTTCATTATTTGCCCAATTGAGAACGATAGAATTCCATTGACTCAGATTCACCGAACGGATGAGACACGTTTGAGTGCTCCTTTCATTCATAATCAATATATCCTCTCGAATAGGGTTGAGTACCAGTATGGTGTGGTCTTAAAGTCCAAGTGATTTACTGATGATTTCCTGCAGTACTTCGCTGGTTCCACCATAAATAGTCTGGGCACGGCTATTCAGCCAATTTTTGCCGGCAGTGGAATCACGCAGGTAGCCCAGCCCTCCGTGCAATTGCAGGCAGCGATCTGCCACTTTCATTTGAAGTTCAGTCGTCCACCACTTGATGCGGGCGGCATCCACCAGGCTGAAAAGGCCTTGGTTAAAGAGTTCAACGGCGTTATCAAGGTAGATGCGGGCAATTTTTACTTCAGTATCTAATTGCGCGAGCATAAAACGGTTGTATTGAAAGGAGCCGATTGGTTGATTGAAAGCCGTTCTTTCTTTCACATATTCCAGTGTGCTCTGCAATATATGTTCTGCACTGGCAACCGCCACAGTTGAAATACTGAGGCGTTCGCGGGGCATCGCTGACATGAAGTAATAGTTACCGAGGTTTTCACGGCCAAGCAGGTTGGTAATGGGGACTTTGCAGTCATGGAAAAAGAGTTCAGCCGTGTCGCTGCCATTCCAGCCAATTTTCTTCAATGGCTCCCCTCTGGTGAAGCCGGGCATATCCCGTTCTATTGCCAACAGGCTGATGCCCTGACCTTGTTGCCCTTGTTCTGTTTTTACAGCGACTACGATCAGATCCGCGTTGATGCCATTGGTGATATAAGTTTTGCCGCCATTGACCAGATAGTAATCACCCTGACGTGTAGCCACAGTTTTGATGTCGGCGGTATTGGAACCCCCACCGGGTTCTGTCATGGCAATAGCAGCAACTCGTTTTCCGCTACACAATTCCGGCAGCCACCTTTGTTTCTGTTCCTCATTACCAAGGGCAAAAATATAGCTGGCAACAACATCATTATGGGCAACGATCCCCGGCACAGTCACACCTGATTTGATGAGTTCTTCTGTCAGAATTACCGCGAATCGGTAATCGCTTTTTCCCAATCCCCCAAATTCGGGAGTGACACTCATGCCTAATAAGCCTGACTGACCTAACTTCTCCCAAAAGGAGCGTTCAACTAGCCCATTTTCTTCCCACCTTTGATGTTCAGGGACGATTTCTCTTTCAAGAAATTCACGGCAGGATTTCCGGTAATTATCAAAACTATCAATCTCAATACGCATATTCACTCCTGATTCTGTGTCAGCTCATTGCTTACTCAGCAGTATTTGTTTGATGACATCCCAGTGTTGGTACACAGCAAAGTGATCCCCTTCAATGTGGATGAGTGAGGTATTGCCAGCGGTGTAATTTTTCCAGGCTTCCATGTCCGCCAAAGTGACATGAATATCGTGGGTAGCGGAAATCAGCACCAGTGGGTAATTCACCTGTATCTTGCCAAGCTGGGGAAATTGGCTGCGTATCCGGTAATCACTGCGCAGTTGGCGGATGATGGGTTTTATTAGCGCAGGCTCGTTCAAAATGGCTTCGGGCGTCCCTTGATCCTCTTTGGTTTTCTGAATCAATTGCTCATCTGTCCATTCATGCCGTTCATCTGCTGGTTGGCGATGAGGGGGGACAGAACTGGACATCACGCCAAACAGGGGAGCAATGCCATGGTTTTTCATTAATGCCTGACCCACCGCGAGACTCAGCACACCACCAAAGCTATGGCCAAAGGTGATCCACTCTGTAATGCCCTGTGCCTGTTTTTGTTGGAAGTCGGCCCAAATATCTGATGCCAGCCGTTCAACCAGTGAATCGAGATCGTGAATTTCAGGCTCTTTAGCCAGATGACCACGACCTGGGATCGCAACAGGTTGTAAAATTGCGGATTTGGTTGTCATAAGATCATTTAGCCAGCGGCGATAGATGGCTGTTGTTGCCCCGGCATGTGGAAAGGCATAAATCACCCGCCTGCAATTAGTGTCCATTTGTTCTCCGATCGCTGGTGGTTTCTCTCTCTGCTTCTCTTTCTATTAAGAAGCTGACAATGCGTTCCGCAACCATAATGGTTGTCAGATTGGTAGGCATGGAGGGAATAGTGGGAAACAGGGAGGCATCAGCGACTGTCACGCCAGTAATGCCATGCACCCGACCGTCTTCCTGTGTGGCGCTATCCGGATCACTACTGCTGCCCATTCTGAGCGTTCCGGATGCGTGCCAGCCGGGATTGACAAGGTTCTTGATTGCACTGTTCATGATTTCGTCGTTATAAATCATGGAGTGTGACCAGAATTGGATGCCATCAAGGAAGGCATCCACTTCTGCATGGTGCAAAACCTCCCAAATTTTACGCACTCCGCCTATAAGGCGAGCGATATCTGATGGGGTACGGGTCAGTGGCAGATCAATTTGGGGCAATACCGTAGGCGTGGCGGAACTGATGAAGACCTGTCCTTGAATCTCCGGACGCATCAACATGACGGAAGCGCCAACTAACATTGGATAAGCAACACGATCCCTGAATCCCGGCACAGTGTCACTGGCAACATTGTTCAGCAAGCCGATTTGCACATCGACTTTTTCGTCATGACCGCTGCTGATGCGGGCAGCAATTTGTCGCCACGGCAGGCCCGTTGTACAGACACCTGCTTTAGGTAGCGCCCAGAGTACCACTGAGGCATGGTCAGTCAGGTTCCTGCCAACGGCAGGCACTTGTGCAACAATAGGGATACCTAATCTGCTCAGGTGTTCTGGATCCCCCACACCTGAGCGCTGCAATAACGTTGCCGAGCCAATTGCACCAGCGCAGAGAATAATCTGTCTGGCCTGATAAACCCGCTCTTCTCCTGCCTGAATGATTTTTATCCCCGAAGCGACGGTGCCGTTAAAAATGATCTGCGTGACCAGTGCATCAGTCATCACGTGCAGATTTTCTCTGTTCAGGATCGGTTCAAGGTATGAACGATAAACATCCACTCTTTCTGCGCCATTAATGACATTGGCGGGCACAGGGCCGACGGCGGGATCTTCACCGATATTGAGATCATCGACATAAGGCACACCAAACTGTTCGCAGGCACGGGCAAAAGCCATATCAAGGGGATGGATCTCGCCATCCGGAGGTCTGCGCAGGCACATCGGTCCCTGTGAACCGTGGTTATCATCACCGATACGATCGGTATCATTTTCCAGATGCTTAAACCACGGTAGAACCTGCTCCCAAGACCAATTGGGGCAACCCATTTGGGCCCATTTATCGAAATCGCTCGGAAATCCTCTCAGGGCAATGGCACCGTTGACTGCGGAGGAACCACCAAGTACTTTTCCTACCCGATAATTGAACGGCTT
The DNA here is from genome assembly GCF_037996725.1 of Xenorhabdus entomophaga. NCBI lineage: Bacteria > Pseudomonadati > Pseudomonadota > Gammaproteobacteria > Enterobacterales > Morganellaceae > Xenorhabdus > Xenorhabdus entomophaga. The sequence continues at coordinate 69,606 of NZ_JBBMXH010000001.1, read as the reverse complement.
GCGTTCCTTGTATTTGCGAGTCTGTTGCGTGTCATCTTGTATATGAGCGGGAGGGGCAATGAGAGCGGCGAACCGATCATCATTGCGCACATTGGCTTCGTAATCCCAGTTATATCCTTCCAATACCAGTCTTGAGGCATCTCTGAGTGGACTGGCGGGGTTGTGTACATCAGATTCGTGGCCTGCTTCAATCAACAGTACGGATTTCATGCTGTTTTCAGACAGGCGTGATGCTGCCACGCATCCTGCTGAACCGCCACCTACCACGATATAATCGTATGTTTTGGTCATAGTTCATTCATCCGCTTGAGATTGAACGATTGTTTCGATGATGCGAGAGAAAGACTGAATGTTGGAATTCATGAACAATCCTTCGATGATGTCTTGTTCGCCAACAGGCGTAATGTTAAATTCCTGTCGCAGTGCGCTAAGTAAACCAACGGCATGCAGTGAATCACCGCCAATATCAAAAAAGCCATCGGTGACATCAAAATCATCATGCTGAAGTTGTGCTTGCCAGAGTTTCAGGATCTTTGCTTCTATCTCATTAGCGGGTTTAACCGGCGCATCAGAGTGTTCTTCGGTATCAGACCAAGGGATAGGCAGCGCTTTACGGTCAATTTTTCCATTACTGGTTAATGGCATATGGGGCAATAAGACGTAATAACTGGGCACCATATATGAGGGCAGCGTTTTGCGGGCAATCTCCCTCAACTGGTCTTGAAAATGGCTAGGGGTATCCAAAATTTCTACCGTTTCAGGCACAACATAGGAAACGATATGCCGTTGCCCGGTTTTGGGATGCACGGGAGCATCAATAACGACATGGCTGGCATTTTCATGGCTCAGGAGACAGGCTTCAATTTCACCTAATTCAATGCGGTATCCATTGATTTTTACCTGATTATCTTCGCGTCCTAAAATTTCTATCAAGCCATCGGCAATATATCGTCCCAAATCTCCTGTTCTGTACAGCCGCTCACCCGTGACGGGATGAGTAATAAAGCGCAGTGCCGTTTTTTCTGCGTCTCCCAAATAACCTTGGGTCACCCCGTCTCCGCCAATATAGAGTTCCCCTGTTACCCATTTGGGGCAGGGTAGAAGCCAATTATTCAAAACATGAAAAGTTTGATTTGCCAGCGGTTTGCCATAAGGAATGCTTTTCCAGTTTTTATCAATTTCCTTGATTGGATAGTGTATCGACCAGATAGAGCCTTCAGTCGCTCCCCCGAGGCTGATGATCGCAGTATCTGGCAGGCTTTCCCGAATACGTTCTGGTAGATCGACAGGTATCCAGTCTCCGCTCATCAGGATTAACCTTAATTTGGTCTCGGACAGTGCGGAACCATTTCTGTCTACCAGTACTTTCACGGGAGCCGGAACACTATCCCAGATAGTAATTTGATGTTTGATTAGCATGTCTAACCAGATTTTTGGGTCATTGGCCGTTTCAGGCATGGAAAAAATAACTTTTCCTCCAACTCCCAATAGCCCGAAATAGTCATAGACGGACAAATCAAATCCAGCCGGTGCGACGGATAATACAGCGTCTTTTTCTGTGACGTGGAATTTATGGTTAATATCAAACACCGTATTTGCCGCATTACGGTGAGAAGCCATGACACCTTTCGGCTCTCCGGTTGAACCGGAGGTAAAGATGACATATGCCAGATCATCTAATCCCTGTACTGAAGGCATGGAAGACCAGTGTGTTGTATCCATGGCGTTGTGCATAGGGCACTCATCCAGGTTTATTCGGAGCAAACCCGTCAATTCACCATGTTCAAAAACTGTGCTGCCAGTGATAATCCCTTTGGCTGAACAGCGACTGAGCAAATTCATCCGGCGTTCGGCAGGGAGCTGGGGATCAATGGCCACGTAAGCTGCACCTGACATCAGGACACCCAGTAATCCGATTACCAATTCTGGGCTTTGTGGCAAGGATACAGCGACAATATCATTGGGATGAATTTGGGCCGAGGTTCGAAGTTGTTGCGCGATTACGATGGCTTTATTGACCATTTCCGCATAGGTAACTTGTTTTTCTCCCTGAATGAGCGCGATTTCATTGGGGAATTTGGCGGCGGCCTGCAAAACCATTTCATGTAGCAGTTTAAGATCGAACGCGATATCGGTTGCATTGGATTTTGCCCGCTCTGCCAGATCTGATGCGGGCAATTTCACCAATGATGCACTTGTATCCCATACGGAATCATCTTCAGCGCAAGTTGCAATCAGCGTCAGATATGTATCCAACATGGCTTCTACCATGCCATCAGGGAACAATTCACTGACAGTGTTCCAGTTAATTTGAACAAGACCATCAACCCGAACAATTTGGTTCTCTAACCAGACTTGTGGGGTTTGATTGCTGTTATAAATTTGGGTAGCGTCCGTCCAACCGATATCTGTTACCACATCGTCCAAATTGGCCGTCAGGGTATTGCTAAATACTACGGGAGCTGTTGCTGCCCGGTTGTTATGACCCCGGCGGGTCAGCTCTCTCAAAACCTGAACACCATTATAGGAACAATGCCAGCGATTCATCATCAAATCAGTCTGGATTTGCACTAAACGATCATTGAAGCTTTCTTCTTTTGTTCCCCGTATTCCCAGCAACATGGGTTGAAGAAAATTACCGACAACATTTTCGATGCCGTCAAAATAGGGACGCCTCCCGAATTGAGTGATAGTCAGCGTAAAAATTTGGTGTTTCGACCACTGACGAAGGACTTCTGTATAAATGCCGAGAAGTACCGTTTCCAGCGTTAGCTTGTGTGCTTCCGCTTTCTGCCTGAGAGCCAGCAATGTTTCAGCAGCGATTTTTCTACTGTAACGCTTGGACACAGGAGAGGAAATCATCTCGGGAATTGTTTTCAATGGTAACTCTGGCGGTTGCGGTAAAGTATCTAACTGTTGTTCCCAGTAGGCTTTGTCACGTAGCCCTTGTAATTGCCCTTGTAGATAACGCTCTGAGTTTATATAAGTGTGAAAATTCATATTAGCAGCTAATATGGGTAACTCGTGACCCTGATAAATTTTCCACCAATCACGTAATATCAGGCGGATACTATGAAGATCCACAAACATCATATCGAAATAAACATGCAAGCGAGTAATATCATCATTAATTATTGTTGCTCGTATATCGAATGTAGGGGCTTTATCAAGGGGAAGTAATTGTGTTTCCATTTCCTGACGAATATTTTCCAGCATTTTATCTTTTTCTGATGCTGACCATTTTCTACAATCCTGAATAGGAATGGTGTAATTTAATGGAACAGGTAAAATCCGCTGTTGCCCATCTAAAGATAAAGTCGCCCTTAACATAGGGTGATATTCAATAATTTTGTTCAATGCGTTATTTAATGAATTGATATCTAATGATTTAATATCTAATTCAGTATATAGACAACTGGTTAACCCTCCTAGTTCCAGTCCGGGGTTACGTCCAATTAAATAGGCATATTGAATATCTGTTAATGGAAAATGTTCTGTCTCACTAGTTTCTTCTTGTAGCGTTATAGGGATGGTTATATTTATTAATGGTAATCTATTTTGAAGCATCCCATTAACCTGTTTTTTCAATTGAGATAACTCTATTTCTGAATTTTTGTTTTCTGGTTTATATAATTCAGGAGAGGTAGAAATTTCTAATCCGGATTCTTGTAATGCCTGGAGAAAATTTTGCATGCATTATCCCTTAGTATTTGGTTGATAAGTTGATTTATATTTTTTTGAAGTTATTTTTTATCTTTGAAATAAAATGGCACTGGGAATATGGTTGAACCTCTTAACAAAGAATCCATTTACAGTTCACCAATTTATTTTGGTGAAAATAAACATCATTTACTATCAAAATAATATATTGATTCACGAGCTTAAAATAAACGAAAAGCAGTGCATATTCAGACACCTCATTAATATTAGTAAGGTATTTAGTTTTATTTGTTGGTTTGCCCTTACGCAAAAATAACACTTTTATAACTAAATGTAATATCAAATAATAACATTTTATTAATGATTATTGTTATGTAAAACATATGGATACTGACTAAGTTCAAGTTTGTAATAGCATAATAATTCCTGACGCCTAACAAACTTGCTAATCTTCTGTGGGTAAATTAATAACTTCCGGGCAATGCGGCATACAAGAACTGAAAAAATAGGTCAGATGTCTGGAAATTGAAAAAAGTATCCTGAAGCAGGCCGCTGTGCTGATGAGCGAACTCTGCAATGGAATTATACGTTGATCACACGGATGAGCCTTTGATGGCGTGACCGAATCGTGTTGATGAACATGGTCAGTCGGAGAACTGGCTAAGATCTGCCGGGATTTTGAGATTTTTAGCCAGCTCAATTGTCAGCGTTTATAACTGTTTTTATCAAGATCATATATAGTTAACGCTTTTGCACTGTAAATAAAAGCATTTTCACCTTTCATTAATATTACTACGCCAATCCCCTCAACTAACTCTTCTCGTGTTAATCCACTTTCTATACCAGAACGAATGTGGTTTCTGAGTGATTCGTCAGAAGCAGAGGCTATAGCGATTATGATGGCAATTAACTCTTTGAATTTTTGGGGAAGTTTTCCATTATTCAGTGTTGTAGTGTAAAGTTTTTCAAATGCAGATGCGATATCAGATGAAGCATGAGTCATAGTGGAAATAGCGTCAGAAAAAGTGTGAATTTGTTTATTCACTGTTTGTGTCTTACTCATGTTTTCCTTCCTTAATCTTATGTTAATAGACATTCTTCATTGAAGCTGGTGAGTGTCCATTTCACCTGAATTTTCATTCAATTATATTATTGAATATCTGATTGTGGTCAATGGTTGTTTTCCTTGAAGACTAAAACGTGTGGAGAAGAACGTGACTCAAACTCCAATAATAATTTATGTGGTTGATTTTTTTTTGGTAATTGTATTTATCCGATACTACTTAGATAATTTTTGTGTCATTTGTTTTAAGGGTTTTAATAACTAACCGTCATTAATTGATAGCCTATCCCTATCTTTCTGATAGGGAAAGATCTATTGATCTAACTATAATATTCAATATAATAATTGAATTACGGGTGTCGAGTATTCTGAGTTAGCGATTATCTTGTACATGGCTTCATAAAACGAATGTTCCAATATTAAGTTAACAAATTTACATTCGCATACCCCACATTTTATTTATAAGCTGTGTTTCAGTAACTTGAAAATTTTGTTGAGGATTGAATATGAGTACATTAATTGAATTAACCGAAGATAATTTTGATAGTGTAGTCGATACTAAAGGGATCTGTGTTGTCAGATTCTGGGCACCATGGTGTGGCCCGTGTCGTGCGGTAGCACCAACGTTTAATCAGTTATCAATCGATATGAAAGATAGTGCCACTTTCGGGGAAATCAATATTGATAATGCTAATAATATCGCTATGAAATATGGCATTCGCAGCATACCAATGACAATAGTATATAAAGATGGGCAACCTGTAGATTCTCTTGTTGGCGTTGCTTCATTGACACAATTCAAGAATATGGTTTCTCAAAATTTGTAGTTCAGGTTGAGTTAAATTTGAGGGTTTTAGGAGCCTGCCTTACCTAACAGTCCAAACCAATATCATCATTTGCTTTTAATTGGTAAAACAAGGAGCATTTAATGTCTGTTTATACGAAAGTATTAATTATAGGAACTGGCCCTGCTGGGTATACTGCGGCGATATATGCGGCTAGGGCAGGTCTTTCTCCTATTGTTGTCTCCGGTTTGGAACTGGGCGGGCAATTAATGAATACCACTGATGTTGAGAATTGGCCGGGAGAGCCGGGAGGGACAACAGGCCCTGAACTTATGTTAAGAATGGATAAGCATGCGAAAGAGTTTATTCCGGAAATAACTAATGACCATATAGTTTCAGTCGATTTTGATTCTAAACCCTTTTTGGTTTCCGGGGAGAAAAATGAATACCGAGCGGAAAGTATCATTATTGCAACAGGATCAACGGCACGTTATTTGAATCTGCCTAATGAAAATAATTTACATGGTAAAGGGCTCTCATCCTGTGCGACTTGTGATGGTTTTTTCTTTAAAGGTCAGGATGTTGCAGTAATAGGTGGTGGCAATACTGCCATTGAAGAAGCATTATATCTTGCTAATATAGCCAGGCGAGTTTTTCTGATTCATAGGCGAGCTGAGCTAAGAGCTGAAAAAATCCTACAGGACAGACTGATGGCTAAAGTCAGTGAAGGTAAGATTGATATACTCTGGAATACAGAAGTGAAAGGGTATATAGAATATCAGAATGAATTTAAAGGACTCGCTTTAATAAATACATTTGATGATATCTTATTTGATCTTCCTATCAGTGGCTGTTTTATGGCTATAGGCCATAATCCGAATACGGATTTTTTGAAAAATAAATTAAAGCTGAATAATGGATATATTATTGTTAATGGCAGATCTCATCATTTTGAAACAATGACATCAATCCCCGGGGTATTTGCAGCAGGAGATGTTGCTGATGACAAATATCGTCAGGCAATAACATCAGCAGGTTCAGGGTGCATGGCGGCACTTGATGTAGGGAAATGGCTACAGTTTAATAATTTATAATATTATTAACGCATTAAGACCATTCAGAAATGTACTGGGGCATGACTCCAAAGGGTTGTAGTGGTGTTTTTCAATCTACAAACAGACGAGGTAGTCCATGAGTTCTAACAATGCCCCCACTTGGGGAGAACTGCTTTCCGGACGTAATGGCTTGCTTTCAATTGCGCTTGCAGGGGGAGTTGCATTACATGCGATTAATATCTATATCGCAACGACAATCCTGCCATCCGTTGTACGAGACATTGGTGGACTTGAATACTATGCATGGAACACTACGCTATTCATGGTCGCGTCGATTATTGGCGCGCCATTGTCCAAAAACGTGCTAAGTCGTTTCGGGCCGCGTGTTGCTTATCTCGTTGCTCTCGTAGTGTTCTGTGGAGGAACACTCATATGCGCTAGTGCGAAGGACATGATGTGGATGCTTGTCGGACGGTTTATTCAGGGCTTCGGCGGTGGCATTTTGTTTGCACTTAGCTACGCACTCATCCGTATCGTATTCGATGAACGGTTATGGCCCCGCGCGATGGCGATGGTCTCCGGTATGTGGGGTATCGCAACGCTCTGCGGGCCTGCAGTTGGCGGGATCTTTGCGCACGCCAACACCTGGCGTCTCGCATTTATAGCACTTTTGCCGGTTGCTGCTGTGCTTGCGGTGATTGTGCTCATCCAATTAGCTGCCTATCAGAAATCTGATACCCAGGCAGAGCGGGCTGCAATTGGCAAGATCCTGCTGCTCGGTGTATCAGTACTTATTATATCGGTCGCAAGTCTGTCGAAGGCGACTTTTGTAAATATCGCCGGTGTCGTTGTTGGCCTCGCGATCGTCGCATTGATTGCACGCTTTGATCGTGAATCTAAAATTAAATTGCTGCCGACCGGCGCTTACGATATACGTGCGCCTCTTGGTGCAATCTATGCCTGCATGAGCCTGCTTGTAATTGGTATGACAACCGAGATATTCGTGCCGTATTTTCTGCAAACCATCCACGGCTATCCTCCGTTAATTGCTGGCTATGCGACTGCACTGATGGCGGCTGGTTGGACGGCTGGCTCATTGTTCAGCTCCGGACGCAGCCCACATACTGCACAGTTACTTGTGCGACGTGGCCCGATTCTCGTTGTACTTGCGCTCATCGTGCTCGCAATCATCATGCCATCACAGCACCTGCTCAGCCCGGCACTTAGTCTTACACTGATGTGCATTGCGCTCGCAGCGGTTGGAGCTGGTATTGGTGCCACCTGGCCGCATCTGCTCACACAAGTGTTTATGAGCGCACCTGCTGGGCAGGAAGATCTTGCGTCGACATCGATCACGACCGTGCAACTGTGTGCGACAGCCATTGGCTCAGCACTTGCCGGTATCGTTGCAAATCTTGCAGGATTCACAGACCCCGGTGGGTTGGCAGGCACTCAGAGTGCTGCTATATGGCTGTTTGCAGTCTTTGCGATTGCTCCGGTGCTCGCGACGTTTATCGTGCGCCGTGTCCGCGTCGCATGAGCGGGAGGCTAATCATGGTTCCAGTGACTGGAATCGACCTGTTTAAGGCTTTAAATAACAGGTAATAAAAATGCGCGTGGATTCAGCTCTACGCTTGAAAAAAATCACCTCAGCCTCTTGCGACAGCCTCTGAAGGACAAGGTCTTACACACTGGATAAGGAATAAAGCGGCATAGATTGTTTATCGTTGACTAAAATTTCAAGCCAGACCAATCTATCATTCAATAATTATATTGAATGCTTTAATAAGAGCATTGTGCCTCATGCCGCTTTTATAGAACAGGAGTTTTTATAATGTCGCCTAACAACATACCCTCTACAAGCAACGATACATCACAGATAAAACCCCATTCAAATCAGTGTCTGGCGTTTATGGTTCTGGCAATCGTACAGTGTATTCTTATTTTCACGATTGCAATCGTTACAGTTCCACTTCCAAAAATCGCGATGGAGTTCAACCTCACATCTGCTTCTTGTTCTTGCTGCTTACGGGCTCCCATTCAGTGGATTACTATTGTTTGGAGGGCGGCTGGCCGATAAGTTTCAGGGACGACGGATGTTTGCCATTGGTTTATTCATCTTCGGTATATCTTCTGTTATTGCAGGTTTCTCTCCTACTTTCGAGATGCTTGTTGCCATGCGGTTTACTCAAGGGATAGGTGGAGCCTTAACAGCACCGGCTGCAATGGCTGTGCTACGTGCTTTATTCCCGGAACCCAATGCCTTTGGCAGAGCAATGGCCACATGGGGAGGGGTTTCCGTTTTGGGTGCCGTCTTAGGATTTGTCATCTCTGGTGTAGTAACAACGTGGGTTTCCTGGCGATGGATGTTCGCCGTACCTGTTCTGGTTTCAGTCATAGGTTTGCTCAGCACCCGCAGTCTACTTCCAGCCGGAATTGATGAGTCTCACCAGCATCGGTCGAAATTAGACCTGATTGGTGCAATATTCGCTACGTTCGGTATTTCCTTAAGTAGTTATGGCCTGATATTAACTGGCGATCATCCGTGGACATCATCAGTGGTACTGCTTCCACTACTGATCGGTCTTGGCTCATTAGTTGCCTTTGCTGTGCTCGAGCGTTTCGTCCGTGACCCACTCCTTCCTCCCGGGTTTATTTTCGAGCGGAATAGAATCACAGGACTATTTGGCATGTTTCTGGCAGCCGTAGGCTCAGGAGTTGTCAACTTCGTTTTATCCCTCTATTTGCAGCAGGAACTGGGATGGACACCGCTCATGACAGCCGGCGCATTCCTGCCGTTCGCAGTCGCTCTCATTGTGACCGGACAAATGACAGCACCTTTAGTTGGTCGCATAGGGGCTGCACGGGTGACAAGTCTGGGGTTATTTATTGCTGCTATCGGGCTTGGATTGTTGGTCGGAATTGACAAAAACACAACTTACGTCGTGGGATTACTGCCCAGTCTGGTTCTTGTCGCAATAGGTATTTCACTGGCTTTTTCAGGCTCTGCGGTACTTTCCACAATGAATGTTCCACAGCATCAGGCGGGTCTGGCTGGTGGGGTCATGAACACAGCCATGGAGCTCGGCCCGACTGTAGGGCTGGCAGGATTAATGGCTGTGGCTGCAACACAAATAGAGATCATTGATGGTTACGTATGGGCGTTCGGAACTGCCGCCGTTATTTATGTCATTGCAGCACTACTGGCGATTTTACTCACAAACCGTAATCATGTTGCATTAGGGAAACCTCACCATGAATAAAATTCAATCAGAGGAAAAAAGCCCGAAAGCCTCATCGGGAACAGCTCCACCAATACAAAAGCAGCGTGATATACCTGTCTCCATTTATTTGCTCGGACTGACTATATTCGTACTCACTACTTCTGAGTTTATGGTTGTCGGTATGATGCCATCGTTAACCGGCGTGTTTGGAGTCACTGTCGCAGATATCGGCTACCTGATTTCACTCTACGCTATCGGTATGGTTGTCGGTGGGCCGATACTGACAGCATTGTTTGTTACGTTACGGGTTCCCAACAAGCAGGCACTACTTTGGCTACTGGCTCTCTACAGTGTTGGCGGCATTATAGCCGCAACAGCAGGGAGTTATCAGTCGATGGCTATTGCCCGCGTTATCACTGGCGTTGCCGGCTCTGCCTGTATCGGTATCTCTTTAGCGATCTGTGGTGAAGTCGCCAGAACAGAGATGCGGGGAAGAGCCTCATCAATTGTACTCAGTGGCATGATGTTGGCGACTGTTTTAGGCGTACCCGCCGCAACCGTTATTGATCAGAACATGGGCTGGCGTTTGAGTTTTTGGTTGGTTGTTATATTCACTGTCATTTGTGCTTTGATTATATGGGCGCTGGTGCCTGCTTCACGTAATACTTCGGATATTCGTCTTGGTGATCAACTTACATCGTTTAGAAATGGGAAACTCTGGGCAGCTTATGCGTCAAGTGCCCTTATCATCGGAGCATCTTACGCAGCTTTCAGCTACATTTCAGCAATTTTGACTGAAGTGACAGGATTATTGCCAGCCATAGTGCCTATTATACTCGGCCTTTATGGTGCAGCGAATGTAATTGGCAACACGATTACCGGCCGTTTTGCTGATAAGCATACTTTCGCAGTACTGACCATCGGGATTAGTATTCTGGCTATATCGTTACTGATATTCGCGCTTTTTCCAGAAAGCCGCTACATCAGTGTCATCGCCTTTTTAGTGATTGGTCTTGTGGGGGTTCCCATGAGTCCAGCAATGATTACACGTGTTATGCGTGTGGCAAATGCAGGTCCTCTGGTCAACAGTGTCCATGTCTCTATTATTAACAGTGGGCTGGCATTTATTGCATGGGCAGGAGGGGTAAGTATTGGTGCAGGATACGGGCTGATATCACCATTATGGATCGGTCTGATTCTGGCTATCTTTGCCTTGCTTTCACTCACACCACTTAGTGTGAGGATTTCAATGAAATCATCTTAAAATAAATGAATAGTGGGGCAATAAATAAACATCTTACAAGATAATAGCGCTGGTGTTCACAAATACAGCGCTATTTATTAAAAAACTTCAAAATAACGTTCGGACACCTCAAAAACGTTCCATTAGGCTATTTTCCCAGCAACTCCTCCGACGGATTAAGTTTTGCCTGATCCGATACCGTTACAACAAATAACTAAAAAACAGAGCGGCTAAATAGAGGCCAACACCATAAGAAGTATGTGCCATTAAACTTCTCAGTCTTAGGGTATTAGGTGCGGGGGCCTTGGATGCAGCCATCCCCATTCCCAGACCCGGCTGCATAATAAAAAAAGGTGCAATGACAGTAACGATCCCCATGATTAATGCAGGAAGGAACGTTGGGTTTTTTGCCCAATCCAGTCCCAAAATAAGCAACAGAATGCCCGCAAAAATGATGCCAATAAGATAGTGAGCAAACCAACCAATCCCTCTTTCCCCTTTCACAGGTTCGGCCTGTAGAATGCTTGTATGGGTAAATTGCCCTTTGGGCATGTGTCCAATCCAGCGTCCTACCAGGCTATAATTCAATGAGGGAATGCCGAAACAACGTTTTATGAAAACAGCCCAAAGATCCATGACAACCGTTGAACCAACACCAATCAATACAGAATAAACAATAAACTCCAGTCCTTCATTCATCGGTTACGCTCCTCCGAATTGTGGTTATCCATAATGGTCAATCAATCAGCAGGTACTCGAAATGGCACAGAAACTCTGATACCATTACATTCAATTAATGCATTGAGTGTAATAATGGTGGAAGTGTAAAGTCAATGTTTGATAAACAACTTATTGTCGAGATTGCAGAAATTGCCAAGGTGTTAGGAAATATTCATCGGTTGGCACTGCTTGAATGTTTAGTTAACACTGAACACGCCGTGGAAAAGCTATCAGAGCTTTCCGGTTTGTCAATTGCTAATACTTCGCAGCATCTCCAGCAGCTCAAACGTGCAGGATTACTTCAGTCTCGTAAATCAGGAAAAAATGTGCTTTATCGTCAGAGCGAAGGGCCCATTATGGAAGTTATTTCGGTACTCCAGCAATATGCCGAATTTAACCGCAAAGAAATGCGCAGATTGATCGATGATTCAAACAACCAGGAAATAATTTCATGGGATGAGTTGTTGGACAGAATTAAGGAAAACAGCACGATATTACTGGATGTCAGGCCAAAAGAGGAGTTTGAACAAGGTCATTTGCCGAATGCCATCAATATCCCTGTAGAGGAGCTGGAAAACCGCTTAGACGAGATTTCTTCCAATCAAGATCTTGTTGCGTACTGCCGGGGCCCTTACTGTGTTCTTTCTGCTAATGCTCTTGAATTATTGCGTGCTAAGGGTATTCGCGCCCGGCGCTTTAATAAAGGATTCTCTGGCTGGAAAGATGCTGGAATGAATGTTGAAGTAAAATCTTAAAATCTGTGTAATCAGGCCGATGACTGGCCTGATTACATTAAAATTTGAAATCTACCGGATAGGCATGATCCATTTTTGTGCTGAAATTCTTGCAATAAAATATCAACGGCGCGCACTTTTTGGCCTGAAAGCAGTTACAACGGTTTCATTCGTTTCCACATAAGGGCCATCCAGCAGTTGGATACAATAGGGGACGCTGGCGAAAATTCCTGCGACCAATACCTTACCACTTTCGTCTTTCAACCCTTCCAAAGTTTCCGAGATGGCTTTGGGTTGTCCGGGTAGATTAAGAACTAACGCCTGATTACGGATTACGCCTACCTGACGGGACAGAATGGCTGTTGGAACGAATTGAAGACTGATTTGACGCATTTGTTCCCCAAATCCGGGCATTTCACGATCAGCAATTGCGAGTGTTGCATCTGGTGTGACATCGCGGCGTGCTGGCCCTGTTCCCCCGGTAGTTAGTACGAGATGGCATCCCAGCTCATCGACCAATTCACACAATGTTTGCTCAATCAGAATTTGCTCATCAGGAATAAGACGGGTTTCTATGCTAAAAGGTGTGATAATCGCCTTTGCCAGCCATGTTTCCAGTGCGGGCAGCCCCTTGTCCTGATAAATACCATTGGAAGCCCGATCGGAAACGGACACGAGACCAATGCGTAATACGTTCATACGAACCTCAATTAATGATAAAAATAGAGAAAATGTTATTGATGAAATGAAAAACAAAAGGCGACTCATTATGTCGCCTTGGTATAAGAAAAAATAGCGTCTCGTTTGAAATTACAGCAGATCAGCGATCATGCTCTCAAGTTTGCCTTGGTCTACAGCAAACTTACGGATACCTTCCGCCAGTTTTTCAGTTGCCATGGCATCTTGATGGTGGTTCCAGTAGAACTCAGCTTCAGTTAATGGTTCCGGGCGTGCTTTAATTTCGCCTTCATAACCCAGCTTGCGCTCAATTTCACCTTTTGCTTCAGATAGTTCTTTCAGCAATGCAGGAGAGATGGTCAGTCGGTCACAGCCAGCCAGTTCCAGAATTTCACCAGAGTTACGGAAACTTGCACCCATTACAACCGTGTTATAACCGTGCTCTTTATAGTATTGGTAAATTTCAGAAACAGAAACTACACCTGGATCTTCATGCGGTGCGAATTCTTTCTTGTCGCCATTTGCTTTGTGCCAGTCAAGGATACGACCAACAAATGGAGAAATCAGGTAGACACCGGCTTCTGCACAAGCACGCGCCTGGGCAAAGGAGAACAGCAGGGTCAGGTTACAGTTGATACCTTCTTTTTCCAATTGTTCCGCAGCACGGATGCCCTGCCATGTAGAAGCCAGTTTGATCAGGATGCGGTCATTACTGATGCCTGCTTCGTTGTACAGTTTGATCAGGCGTTTTGCTTTCGCTACGCTTGCTTCGGTGTCATAAGATAGACGAGCATCGACTTCAGTAGAAATACGACCTGGGATCAGTTTCAGAATTTCCAGACCAATGTTAACTGCCAATTTGTCGCCGGCATCGATAATTTGCTGTTCACGGGAATCGCTTTGACCACGCGCCCATTCAACGGCTTCATCAATCAGTTGGCGATATTCTGGGATTTGAGCTGCATTCAAAATCAAAGAAGGGTTGGTGGTCGCATCTTGCGGCTGATACAGTTTCATAGCCGCGATATCCCCGGTATCTGCTACTACTGTGGTCAGTTTACGCAGGGAAGTCAGTTTATCGGTCATGTTTAATATCTCATCGTTATACGTAAAATCTTTGGCAACATTGCCTCGCCATTCCGTGATAATAACATGGTCAAGCGCGGCTGTAAGGTAGGAAAATCCTATCGCTGAGATTCTCCTCTTTCCGTTCTTTTTTGCTAAAGTGGAGAAAGTCTGGATTATTAGGAAAAAAATGATGCTTATTACTATTTCACCTGCAAAAACACTCGATTATGTAAGCCCACTCGCAACAGAAAAATATAGCCAGCCGGAATTACTGGGAGAATCTCAGCAATTGATTGAGGTTTGCCGCACTTTAACTCCTGCACAAATTGGCAGCCTGATGAGCATTAGTGATAAGTTGGCGGGCCTGAATGCTGCCCGTTTTGGTGAGTGGCAGCCAAATTTCACACCAGAAAATGCCCGTCAGGCAATTTTAGCGTTTAAAGGTGATGTCTATACCGGTATGCAGGCCGAAACTTTCTCAGCGAATGATTTTGAATTTGCCCAGACGCATTTGAGAATTTTGTCCGGTTTGTATGGCGTTTTACGTCCTCTCGATTTGATGCAGCCTTATCGCTTGGAAATGGGAATTAAACTGGAAAATTCGCGCGGTAAAGATCTGTATAAATTTTGGGGGGATCGTATCACTGATCAATTAAATGCTTCATTGGAACAACAAGGCGATGAAGTTCTGGTCAATCTGGCATCAGATGAATATTTCAAATCGGTGAATACCAAAAAACTGGCAGCCAGAATTATTAAGCCTGTTTTTCTGGATGAAAAAAATGGCAAGTACAAAGTCATTAGTTTCTATGCCAAAAAAGCCCGTGGGTTGATGAGCCGCTTTATTATTCAGAATCAATTGACTGATCCTGCTCGGCTGGTGGAGTTCAATCTGGAAGGATACGCTTTTGATGAATCCCTTTCTAAAGGGAATGAGCTGGTGTTTAAGCGCCCGGAGCAGAACTAATTACTCCTATTAATTACCCCTATATTATGCTGCTGTGTTTTTGAATTTATTTGAACAATTGATATAACGTTCAGGTTTCAGTTGTCAGATTCACGGCAGCATTTTCAACTATCTAATTTGACCTTATTTAATATTTTGTATCTTCTATTGATATTTAAAGCGTGTCATTAAGTTAATTGATCTGTTTAATCAAAAACAGATTGTATCAAACTTATTAATTGGATTTGTATCTGAGCTGTTATTTCTTTTCCTTTGCTTTTAATAAATACGTCATCAAAATAACATTCAATTGATTGATTTAATATTATCCTGTAACCTGCCTCCAATTAACAACTTTGGAGTTTTCTATGTCTGTTTCAAATGTCATGCAGTCAAAGATCCCCATTGCGGTTTATCTTCTGGGTTTTAGTTTATTCGCGATGGGAAGTTCGGAATTTTTAATCTCGGGTGTGTTGCCGAAGATTGCTGAGGATTTGCAAATTTCTTTACCATCTGCGGGCATGCTAATTTCGGCTTTTGCTGTTGGTGTTTTTCTTGGTGCACCACCATTGGCTGTGGTAACACTGCGCTGGCCGAGGCGTGCAACTTTGTTGGTAAGTCAGGCATTATTTGTTGCAGCTACTGCCATTGGAATGCTTGTACCGGATTACTGGTCATTGTTGGTTGCCCGTATTGTGAGTGGTGTGGCTTACGCTGGGTTTTGGGCGGTTGCAGCGACGACAGCAGTTAATCTGGTGACTCAGGATCGTACCGCAAGGGCACTGTCTATTGTGGTGAGCGGGCTAAGTTTGGCAATGGTGATTGGAGGGCCGTTGGGAACCATGATCAGTGACATGGCAGGGTGGCGCGCCGGTTTTTGGGCTGTAGCGGCTGCGACATCAGTTATTGCGTTTGCTCTGTGGTTCATGTTGCCTGATATACAGAGAAGTAAGGATCAGGAGCCTGTATTACATACTGAATTAAAAGTCATGGCTCAACCTAAACTATGGATTGCCTATGGTACAACCATAATGACAACAGCAGCTTACATGGCGATATTTGGTTTTTTGGGCGCATTGCTTATTGATGTCAGTAAATTAGCTGTTATTTGGCTTCCGGCAGTTCTTTCCCTTTTTGGTATCGGGGCTTTTATCGGGTTGACTATTGGTGGGCGGACAGCCGATAAGTATCCATTCAGGACGCTGATTATTGGAACACTTGGCGTGATGATTATCTCTGTCGCATTGGCCTTGGGAGCAGAAAACTTGATGGCCACAATTTGTTTGGTGTTTATACTCGGCATATTTGGCTTTGTTGTTAACCCTGCGGTCATGAGCCGGATTTACACAATTGCAGCCGATGCGCCGACATTAGCTGGCGCAACCAATGTCTCCGCTTTTCAACTCGGAATTACATTAGCGCCCTTTTTCGCCGGATTATCTATTGGAGCCGGTTATGGGTTATCGTCTGTAGGCTGGGTTGGTGCATTACTTGCGGTGATGGCTCTTGTTCCAATTTTGTTTGATGCCTATTTGCATCGTAAGAAGTCATAGAATTTATCCATGTCACTCCAACAGGAATGCTGGAGTGACAAAAAGGGTGTTATTTCGGTGCTCTTTCCATCAAAAATTCACGCAGGGTAGCAAAGTCCGCAGGCATAAAGTGGGATAACAAGTCCATATCCGCACGTTCAGCCAGCTCTTGTGGCAATGGTAATGTCTGGCCGAGGGTCGCTTCGACGCTTTCTTTGAATTTCGCGGGATGTGCAGTACCCAAGAATAAGCCGTATTCTCCTTCCTGCAATTGATCACGCAGGACACGGTAAGCGACGGCAGCATGCGGCTCAGAAATGTAGCCTTTTTCCGCGAGTTCGCGCATGGTGCTCTGGGTGGTTTTGTCATCCACCACACCGTTAGCCAGGTCACTCAGTACCCAGCCTTTACGCTTGAACAGTTCTTCAATACGTGGCCAGTTATTGGGCTGGCTGACATCCATTGCATTGGAAAGTGTTGCAATGGTTTGGTGCGGTTGCCATGTGCCTTCTGCCAAATAACGGGGAACAGTGTCATTAACGTTGGTTGCCGCGATAAAACGTTTTACGGGTAGCCCTAACGATTTTGCCAGCAACCCTGCGGTTAAATTGCCGAAATTACCGCTTGGCACGGAAATGACTAATTGTTCACGCTTCTCCGCAGGGATTTGGGCAACTGCTTCAAAATAATAACAGATTTGAGCCAACAAACGGCTGATATTAATGGAGTTGGCTGAATTGAGATGCAGGGCATGTTTCAGTTCTTCATCATCAAAAGCCTGTTTGACTAATGCCTGACAAGCGTCGAAATCGCTTTTGATGGCAACCGTGTGAATATTGTTGCCTAGCGTACAGAAAAGTTTTTCCTGTAATGGGCTAATTTTGCCTTCAGGATAAAGGATCACGACCTGAACATTATCCAGACCATAGAAAGCATGGGCAACGGCAGCACCGGTATCACCGGATGTGGCAGTCAAAATAGTGACAGGCTGTTCTCCTGCAATTTGTGCAAGAATTTGTGCCATGAAACGACCGCCAAAATCTTTGAAGGCCAGCGTTGGCCCATGATATAGCTCCAGTGAAGCGATATCATCTTCAACATTTGTTACCGGGGCAGGGAAGGCAAAGGCATTTTTAACCCGGGCAGCCAATTGCTCTGCCGGGATCTCGTCACCAATAAACGCCGCCAGAATTCGTTGGCTACGGCTGATAAAATCTAATTTTAATAATTCGTTGATCTCATCACGGCTGAATTCCGGTAAATCCTGTGGAAAAAAGAGCCCTTGCTGTTTGCCCAATCCCTGCTTTACCGCCTGTGAAAAACTAACCTGCTCGCTGCTGTCTTTTAAGTTATATAGTTTCATGGTTACTCTACCTGTCGTGCGCCTGCGAGATCCAGACGGCAAATATGGACAAAACCTTCATGATTCTGTACGTAATGTTGTTGCAGCCACTGAGCGACGGCCTCTGCTACTGCCATTTCATGACAAACCGCAAAGAGTGTGGGACCTGAACCGGAAATACTGCATGCCAGTGCGCCCAACTTTTTGACTGCTTCGCGTGCATTGGCAAAACCGGGCAAGAGTTGAGTACGATACGGCTCTGCAACAACATCTTTTATCAATTTGGCAGCCAGATCCGATTGCTGGGTATGGCAGGCATGAATGAAACCGGCAAAATAACGGCCGTGATCAATGATGTCCTTGCGGGAGTAATGCTGCGGCAGGATCGCTCTGGCTTCTGACGTGGAAACTTTGATGCCGGGATAAGCCATTACCCATAACCAATTATCAAACGCAGGCACTGTCTGGCAAAGAGGTTCATCCTGAGACAATATCAGCTGTAATCCCCCCAAATAGCAGGGAGCGACATTATCGTAGTGAACACCGCCAGAAATGCGTCCTTCTAATTCTCCCATCATGCCCAGCAATTGGTTGCGGCTAAATGGACGGCCTTCATATTCATTCAAGGCCACCAAACTGGCGACCACAGAACAGGCACTGGAACCTAATCCTGAACCAATCGGCATGTTTTTCTCTAATGTCATAGCAACGGGGAGTTCTTTTCCCAACCGTTGACAAAAAAGCTGCCAGCATTGGTAGACAATATTATGTTTTGGATCGGCAGGTAGTTTGCCGACAAATCGTCCCTTATTATTCAGACTGAAACTTTCAGCTTTACTTACGGAGACACAATCTCCAAGCAATGAGCCATCAACGGGAGAAACCGCTGCGCCGAGCACATCAAATCCGACGCCAACGTTCCCGATAGAGGCAGGCGCATAAACCCTGACAACCATTAAACCCCCAATTTCCATGACAGAGTGCGTAATATATCAGCAAAAACCCCTGCTGCCGTCACATCATTCCCTGCACCATAACCACGCAATACCAGCGGTATGGGTTGATAATAACGGGTATAGAAAGCCAGTGCGTTTTCACCATTTTTGACTTTATAGAGCGGATCGTTGCCATCAACGGCGACAATTTTCACCTTACAACGGTCTTGTTCGATGATGCCAACATAACGCAAAACCTTTCCTTGTTCTGCTGCATCTGCCGCACGTTGGCTGAATTCCTGATCCAACAGCGGTAAATGTTTCAGGAACTCATCGACATTGCCACTGGAATCGAATGAATCTGGCAATACGGGTTCAACATGGATATCTTCCAGCTCCATTTCATAACCTGCCTCACGTGCCAGAATCAGCAGCTTGCGGGCAACATCCATGCCGGAGAGATCGTCTCGTGGGTCTGGTTCTGTAAAGCCTTTTTCTTTCGCCAGCAGGGTGGCCTGTGAAAGTGTCATACCTTCATCCAGCATACCGAAGATGTAGGAAAGAGAACCAGAGAGAATGCCGTTGAATTGGACTAATTCATCACCTGCATTGAGCAGATTCTGTAAGTTTTCAATAACAGGCAACCCGGCACCTACGTTGGTGTCATACAGGAATTTGCGCTTTGATTTTCCTGCGGCCTGACGGATTTGGCGGTAATAGTCCATCGACAGGGTATTGGCTTTTTTATTCGGTGTGACAACGTTAAAGCCGTCACTGAGGAAGCTGGCATATTGCTCTGCAATGGCTTGATTGGATGTACAGTCCACAATGACCGGATTCAGCAAATGATACTCTTTTTCAAGGCGGATCAATCGGCTCAGGCTGAAAGGTTCAGTCGCCTCTGATAGTGCCTGTTGCCAATTATCCAGACAAATTCCTTGCATGTCGGTTAACAAGGCCCGGGAATTGGCAATACCACAAACCCGTAATTCAATCTGTTTTTGTTTGAGCCATGTTTGCTGGCGGCGGATTTGTTCTATTAACGCATTGCCTACACCCCCCACGCCGACAACGAAGACTTCAACCACTTGCGCGGTGTTGAACAGCATTTGGTGACAGAGCCGAACCGCAGTCGTTGCCGCATTATTCTCAATAACAGCGGAAATGGAACGCTCAGAAGATCCCTGTGCAATAGCAATAATGTTGATATTAGCGCGTGTCAATGCAGAGAAGAAACGGGCAGAAATACCCCGCTGCGTGCGCATGCCATCTCCAACCACAGAGATAATGGCAAGGTTATCCATTACGTCAATCGGATCAAGCACTCCATCTTTCAATTCCAGATAAAACTCTTCCGTTAATGCTTTTTGCGCCTTCTCCAGCTCTTTTTGCGGTACACAGAAACTGATGCTGTACTCCGACGAAGACTGTGTGATCAACACGACGGAAATGCCTTTGCGAGACATAACGGAAAAGACCCGTGCTGCCATCCCAACCATGCCTTTCATACCGGGACCGGAAACGTTGAACATTGCCATGTGGTCAAGATTAGTGATGCCCTTAATCGGCATGCTCTCGTCTTTTTGATCACCATTGATGCGTTCATTGCCAATGAAAGTACCCATCGCATCAGGATTGGTCGTATTTTTGATCAGGCAAGGAATTTGAAATTGGGCGATAGGCGCAATGGTACGGGGATGAAGGACTTTTGCACCAAAATATGAGAGTTCCATCGCTTCTTGGTATGACATACTTTTCAGCAGGCGGGCATCAGCAACCGCTCTTGGGTCGCAAGTATAAACGCCATCTACGTCAGTCCAAATTTCGCAGCAGTCTGCCTGTAAACATGCCGCCAGCACTGCGGCTGAATAGTCAGAGCCGTTGCGCCCCAATACCACCAATTCACCGTTTTCATTGCCAGCGGTGAAACCTGCCATCAGGATAATATGGTCAGAAGGAATGTTAAGTTCCGCAATCCTTCTGGAAGACTCAGGAATATCAACGGTAGATTCAAGATAATGCCCATGTGCCAGGAGGCTTTTGACGGAGTCAATCACAGTCACTTTGTGACCACGGGCCTGTAATACCGCTTCCATGATGGCAATCGATAGTTTTTCGCCACAGCAGATCAGAGATGCGTTAATACTATCAGGGCACTGCCTCAGCAAGGAAATGCCATGCAGGGCTTGTTTCAGATAGGCGAGTTCGCGTTCCACGACACCTTTCAGACGTTCATAAGCAAATCCCGCTTGTTGTTCTTTCAATCCCGACAGCAAATCAGCAAAAATTTGGGTTGCATCGCTAATATTGGAAACAATATCTTGCCCTGCGACCGTTTTTTCAATCATCGCCACGAGGTGGTTGGTAATCTTTGCCGGTGCAGAGAGCACCAGGGCAACTTGCCCAAGGAGTAACTCATTCTCGGCGATATTTGCAACGCTCAGTACACGCTGATGATTTGCAACTGAGGTGCCCCCAAATTTCAGTACTCGCATTAACATTCTTCTCCTGATTTTTGTCCAAAAAAAAGCCCGTATCTTGTGGGATACGGGCTTATTATTGTTTTATGTGTATGCGTCAGCCCGCACCGCAACTCATGGTTCCGGTGGTAATCGTAGTGGTGGTTTTTGTAGTAACCATGTTTTTCGGGCTGTTATGGCGCATAGTTTCCTGTCTGTCTTTTAATTTGTCTGACCCCCTATTGGTTAAATTAAACTGTGGTCAATGTCAAATATTTTTTATGGCGAAAGCAGAAAAAAGCGTCATTTTCCGTACTGTAATTATTCAAAATATGACAAAAGGGACACACCATTATCTGGCAGGACTGGTTATTTTCTAGCATTTAATTTTACAAAAAACATATTTTGTAATTGTTTTATCTTTATGATAAAAACATGTGTGTTTAGACGTTTGAGAGCCGAGCTAACCCCTTCAGGCATTCAGGTTTTCATGATGGTTGTTAACATATTTTATTCAAACCAATAACAAAGGTTCTAAATTAAAATTAACAATTACAATTAATGTTAACGTGCTACAATTGATTTTGATATGTATCAACAAAAGTTAGTTTTTTTAGCAGGCAAATGGATTACTAGCTGTTATATTGCTGTTAATAGACTAATATAGTGCCTTGTTTAAATCGGGTTTTTCGGGTATGTACCCTCCAAAAAAAGCAACGCTCGCTTTTAGCGTAAAACATATCAAAACATTTATTTTTGGCATGAGCTGGTTTTCTGTGAATCAGAACAAGATCAGCATATTTTTTTAATAATAACAGCTTATGTCATACAGATTCTGTTTTTTAGCGATTTTAGGTAGCAACCATGCAAACCCCGCACATTTTGATTGTTGAAGACGAAATTGTCACACGCAATACCCTCAAAAGCATTTTTGAAGCTGAAGGGTATGTCGTTTATGAAGCCACTGACGGCTCAGAAATGCACAACATTCTGTCAGATAACGATATCAATTTAGTGATTATGGATATCAATCTGCCAGGTAAAAATGGGTTACTTCTTGCTCGTGAATTACGTGAGCAGGCCAATGTCGCGCTGATGTTCTTAACAGGCCGTGACAATGAAGTGGATAAAATTCTTGGTCTTGAGATCGGCGCTGATGATTATATCACCAAGCCATTTAACCCACGTGAATTAACCATTCGCGCCCGGAACTTGCTTTCTCGGACAATGAATCTGAGTCATTATTCAGATGATGTGCGTCGTCAAATTGAAAGTTACAAGTTCAATGGGTGGACGCTGGATATCAATAGTCGTTCTTTGGTTAGCCCAATGGGAGATCAGTACAAGCTGCCACGCAGTGAATTCCGTGCGATGCTTCATTTCTGTGAAAATCCAGGAAAAATTCAGACCCGTGCAGAATTGCTGAAAAAAATGACGGGCCGTGAACTGAAACCTCACGATCGTACTGTTGATGTCACTATCCGCCGTATTCGTAAACATTTCGAATCGATCCCGGACACCCCGGAAATTATTGCGACCATCCACGGTGAAGGTTACCGTTTCTGCGGTGATTTAGAAGATTAATCAATACCGCCATAGGTATTGTGCTGTATTTGTCAAAAAGCCCCGTATGTCTTATGGCATCAGGGCTTTTCTTTTTGGCTGTTGCCTGATTTGTGGAGTACTTATTCTTTCCACGGCATGATCGGCACGGCGCTGATTGCATTCTTGGGAGAACCATCGATCACTTTGTCAGAGTAAGTTAAATAAATCAGTGTATTACGTGTAGGATCATAGAAGCGCACAACCTGAAGTTTTTTAAATACTAAAGAAGTACGTTTCTGGAAGACAACTTGTCCTTTCTTGGGCGATTTCTTTATCTTCTCTGCCAATTCAATCGGGCCAACCTGTTGACAGGATATAGCTGCATCAGATGTATCTTCAGCCAATCCCAGCCCGCCTTTAATTCCCCCTGTTTTAGCTCGGCTCAGATAACAGGTAACATTTTTAACATCAGGGTCATCAAAGGCCTCTATCACTATTTTGTTATCAGGGCCAAAAAGCTTGAACACGGTATCGACAGAACCGATCTCTTCAGCATGCAGAACTACAGGAGAAAAGAGTAAGGCAGCCGCTATCACTATTTTCTTCATTGTTACCATATTTAGTCCATTTGAATTAAATAAATGCAGTGAAAATATCTACCATTAACATATAATGTAAATCAATAGTTCTAATGTAATCATTTTCACCATGAATGCACTTGTAATAAAAAATCATGGCATTATAGCTGAATATGCACTCAAAACGAGCCGATTGTGGTTTTTTAATCCCCCTCTGTTGGCTGCGTGTCTTTCTTAAATACTCTTAAAATAGAGATAATTTTTAGAAATTCCCCATAGTTGCTGAGGCTAACAGGACATCCAGTCAATTGGTTGTCGATTTATTTTTTATTTAAGTTCATAGTGTTACCTAATCCATCAAGACAGTGCTTGACATATTATCACGTCTGCCATTAATTTATTCCAAGTTTAAACTTGTTTAATTTTGTTGGTGATTTATTTGAAGCATAAGTGTAGCAACGATCGTGCCCTGTCTGAACGGTAGGTAAGCAGTATCCTAAAAATATGTTGTTATCGTTGGGGAAATATAAATATTGGTTATAAATAAGACTACGGAATATATACATTCGGAAAAATATTTTGGTTTTCAGGCTAATAAGTAAGTTGTTTTACATTTATATGATTTTCTTTTTGTCTTAATGACTTAGGGAGATGTATGGATCAAACCAACATCATTCGGGATTTGCTGCATTGGGTAGATAATAACTTAGATCGTCCATTGTCCCTTGATAATGTTGCAGCAAAAGCGGGTTACTCCAAGTGGCATTTACAGCGTATGTTCAAGGATGTGACTGGTCAGGCAATTGGCTCCTATATCCGCGCAAGGCGATTGTCCAGAGCTGCTGTTGCATTACGTTTAACCAGCCGCCCTATTTTGGATATCGCTTTGCAGTATCGCTTTGATTCTCAGCAAACTTTTACCAGAGCTTTCAAAAAACAGTTTGATCGAACGCCAGCATCTTACCGCCGAAGCGACGAGTGGTATGCCAAGGGAATATGCCCGCCTATTTTGTTGGATAATAAACCGCTGCCGGCACACAAATTCGTTACATTGGAAGATAAACTGCTTATTGGTACTGAGCATACGTGTAGCTATGTGCTTGAGCAGTGGTCTGAAGCTTGCAAAAATATGCGTTATAACTTTTGGATTAACTATTTACAGGACGCTGAAGTATTACCACCCAGACTTTATGGGCTGCACCATACTAAGCCTAGTGTGGAGCATGAGGAAGAACAGACCGTTTTCTATACCACTGCGATAGAGCCTGAATACGCTACCTTTGATACCAAAGGCAGTAGCCCGGTTATCCTGCCCGGCGGAGATTATATTTCGTTCAGTTATTTTGGTGATAAAGAGCAATTACAAGAGTTTCTCTTTACGATTTATGGCATTTGTCTGCCTGTATTAAACATCACTCGCAGAAAGGGATACGATGTCGAGCGATATTACCTCACTAACCTTGAATGGAAAAATCTTGGGAATGAGTCTCAAAACCATGTTGTGGAATTTGAGTATCTCATCCCAATTGAGCGTTAACCCTGTAATTCATCCAAGGCGGGCATATCCAGATGCGTAATATCGCCCGCCGTTTCAACAATCCAGCCCGAAGCAAGCCATGGGCTATCCTGATAATCTACCCGTGAGATAGAGCAGTTTCTTAGCCTCAGACGACGTTCTGAATTGGCCGGAAGGCCCAAAATTGAACAGACTAAACTAACCAGTGCTATGCCATGACTCACCAGTAAAGGGCGGCTTCCTGCGGGCAGATTGAGGCAACTTTCTAATGCAGCCCGCATACGCACAGATAATTCATTCATCGATTCACCTTCTGGGATCCGCCCATTTGGTGTACCATCGACAAGACTTTTACGCCAGAATTCTTCTTCCGGTGTGAGGGAATTCAGTTCGCGGTTTTCCAGCACTCCCATATGTAACTCGCGCAAACGCGGTTCCAATATGATGTCGCACCCACAGGCTTTAGCGATGATTTCTGCGGTTTGTCGTGTTCGGCCAAGGTCACTGGTGATAACATGAGTAATGTTTTCTGATTTGACTCTCTGTGCGACCAGATGAGCCTGACGCCGACCAATTTCAGTCAAAGGACTGTCGGATTGCCCCTGAATACGACGGGCCACGTTCCATTCGGTTTCGCCATGACGAACAAGATAGACCTGTAACATAGTTATTTTCCGTTATACTGCATCATGAAATAATTCAAAGGATAATTTATTTATTATGTACCACGTTATTGCAGCAACAACTAACCCTGCGAAAATAAAAGCGATTAGCCTTGCATTCGATGATGTTTTTGGCCCAGGTACTTACCGTATAGAAGATGTCAATGTAGACAGTAGTGTACCTCAACAACCTATTGGCAATACTGAAACCCGTACAGGCGCCCGTCATCGAGTTATGGCCGCCCGTCAGGTTCGGCCTGAAGCTGATTTTTGGGTTGGGGTTGAAGCTGGAATTGAAGATGACATGACGTTTGCCTGGATGGTGGTTGAGCACAAACAAATTCGGGGAGAATCGCGTTCTGCCAGTCTGATGCTGCCTGAAAAAGTACTGGAAGGCATTCGTGAAGGACGCGAACTTGGTCACGAAATGGCTGACGTAGCAGGCATTGATAATATTAAGCAGAAAGGTGGTGCAATTGGATTTTTCACCAACGGTATTTTGACTCGCACCAGTGTGTATCATCAGGCTCTGATACTGGCTCTTGTACCTATCCATCATGAAATTTACAAAGAGTTAAATAACTAGTCTTAACAGTGTGTTATATTTCACGGCACTGTTTCCAATAGCATAGCTTTTTCAGGAACATCGCTTTTCCAGAAACAAAGTTTTTTAAGAAATCGCTTTTTCAAAAACATCGCCTTTCCAAAAAATAAGCTGTTTGGGGTCATGGTTAGATGACCCCGAATAACGTTTGTCCTGCTATCTTACACTGGCTATTTTGATAAATTAATAGTGGTTATTTTAACAACTGCATTTCCAGCCACTCTTTAACATGAGCTGGCGCTGCTTTTAAGCTGTTGGAACCACGCGTAATGGTGGCAATCCCAACACTTAGCTCGTCTTTTAGTTCACGCTGGCTCATTTGCCCACGCATCAATTCCTGAATAATCCGAACCCGGGTTGATAAAGCTGTACGCTCATCGGGGGTCAATAATAGTTGTAAAATAGAATGTTGCAAATTTTGTTCGAATGCTGTTTGTAACAGCCCCACAAAAGTGAGCCAGTCATCACCATCTTCCGGGGAAATAGCCGGATCAATCAAATGATTTTGTGCCATAATTAATTGCCATACTATCTAACTAGTACGGCAGCATATCATATTTGAATTACTTCATAAATTAATAACGTTTTTGCCATTCAGCATCAGTCAGCACGTTCGACATTTTTCCCATAAAATTATGGTAAAACAGATCGTAGGCAAGCACATTTTTGACATAAGAGCGTGTTTCAGAGAAAGGGATGCTCTCAATAAAGGCTATAGGGTCAATGTGTCCGGAAGTATTCGCCAGCCAACGATCAACATTTGTCGGGCCGGCATTATAGGCGGCACTGGCAAGAATACGGTTATTGCCAAAACGCTGGTAAACCGTGTCCAAATAAGCGGTGCCAATTTTAATATTCATGACTGGATTCATTAATTGACGGCTGTTGGCATAGCCTTGAATTTTTTGGCTCTTCACCGTATGTTCGGCGGTTTTTGGCATGATTTGCATTAATCCACTGGCTCCTTTAGAAGAACGTGCTTGTGGATTCCAGGCACTTTCCTGACGGGCAATCGCCATCGCATAACTTTGTGAAATATTTTTGTCTGACGTAAAATTCGCAAACTCGTTTTGCCATGCCAGCGGGAAACGTTCTTCAAGATGATCCCACATTTTTCCCGTAATGGTGGCCTGCACACTCAATCCCGGCCAATGCTGTTCAAACGCATAACGTGCTAATTGCTCCTGCTTCAAGCGATTTTGGGATGAAACCAGGCGAACCCATTCTGAGCGAGCCAAATCATCCATGTTCCAATACAGTAATTCATGGATACGCTTAATTGCAGGCATATTGGCAATAGAAGCATCAGGCCTTTCTGATTTATTGATCATCAAGGGGTAGGAAATATGTAATTTCTGGGCAGCTACCATAGGATAAAAACCACGGTGCTCAGTCAGCTTGCGCAATATCGCATTTCCTTCCGCATTCATCCCTTGGCTGAGCAGGGTCATGGCACTCCAATATTGCCACTCATCTTGCTGCAAACTTGTTTTTGGCAGCAACAAAAGCCATTTCTCAAGATCAGCATAATTATTATCTCGCAATGCCAAACGGGCACGTCGTTCAAGCAATTTAGCAGATTGTGAGTTCTGAATAACCTCATCCCGCCATTTTGCCTGTTCCGGCGTGATATCTCCCATCAATTGCCAGGCTACGATATCTTTTAACTGCTGCCGTTCGGTATCATTCATTTTCTGTGCACGAACAAATGCAGGAATATCAACTCTGGCAAGTTCAGCATCTTTGCGGGCGAAACGCGAAAAGACAGTGATGACAACCGAACGGGTAAAATCTGTTGGTGCCACGGTTGTGGCAAATTGTTCAATCAATACAGGATCTTGTTGCAGTTTGATCAAACGGGAACCTAATTTCTGATAGTCTAATGGCAAGCGTTTGGCAAGATAGGTAACGAGAGCGGTGTTATTTGCCTTCATTGCCAATTCAATACGCTGCAAAATGAGATTTGCAGAGAGATATCCATCGCGCTCCCAAACATCGAACAGCTTATTGCAATTGTCAGGCAATGAATTGCCATTCAGCCAAATCTTTCGGGCACCATTCCATGCAACTTGCTGGTGGCCTGTAGCCCATTGGGCGAAGTAATAATCGCAGCGTCCTGCAATCGAACTTGGGGGATTGGGACTGAAGGCTAAAATGCCGGCCCAGTCACCATTATTAGCCAGCATATCAATAAATCTGGATGACAGTGAATGTGCGGGTGGCAGTGTCGGATGAGCATTAATAAAGTGCTGAACCTGCTGGGGAGTAGCAATTGCCAAATCCTGAGTTAACTGGCGATATTCAAGATAAGGATATAGTGGATAATCTTTTAGCGTGGGCATCAGGCGTGCAACCCCGGCCATATTTTTGTCATCCCATGCCTGTTTTATTTCTTGATAACGCTGGCGCTGAGCATCCAGAGAGCCAGCATGTGCTGCTCCTGCAACAACAGAAACCATACTTACAGCGATTGTAAAATGCTGCCACTTACTCATTGCCACATACCCCTCTGGAAGACTACTATCAGTGCTCAAATGCACAATGCCTAAAGGCATTGCCAAAATATAGTGTAATTATAATCATATTATTGGTGTGATTTATTACAACTGATGAATGTGAAAGGAAATGTTGGATTAACCCTAATTAGGTAACAACACGATACGTAAAATTTAGGGTAAAATACGCTCTCCAAGCCGCATAAGCGCAAATGAATCTCAAAATTTCCTGGTTAATTAAAAGGTAAACTACATTGGCTCAATATGTTTATAGTATGCACAGGGTTGGTAAGATTGTTCCCCCGAAAAGGCATATTCTGAAAAATATCTCTCTAAGTTTTTTCCCCGGAGCAAAAATTGGTGTTCTTGGCCTTAATGGTGCGGGTAAGTCAACCTTGCTGCGCATTATGGCAGGTATTGATAAAGATATTGAGGGCGAAGCTCGCCCACAACCGGGTATTAAAATTGGGTATTTGCCGCAGGAACCTAAACTCAATACTGAACATACTGTGCGTGAAGCAGTGGAAGAAGCCGTCAGCGAAGTTAAAAATGCGCTGACACGCCTTGATGAAGTTTATGCGGCTTATGCTGATCCTGATGCGGATTTCGATAAGCTGGCAAAAGAGCAAGGTGAGCTGGAAGCCATTATCCAATCTCATGACGGGCACAACTTGGATAACCAACTTGAGCGGGCGGCTGATGCTCTGCGTTTGCCTGCTTGGGATGCCAAGATTGAACATCTGTCCGGGGGTGAACGCCGTCGTGTAGCTATCTGCCGCCTGTTGTTGGAAAAACCAGACATGCTGCTGCTCGACGAACCTACTAACCACCTTGATGCTGAATCTGTCGCGTGGCTGGAGCGCTTCCTGCATGATTATGAAGGCACAGTGGTTGCGATTACCCACGACCGTTACTTCCTTGATAACGTTGCAGGCTGGATCTTGGAACTTGACCGTGGTGAAGGTATTCCATGGGAAGGTAACTACTCTTCGTGGCTGGAGCAAAAAGATGCGCGTCTGGCACAGGAAGCCGCTTCAGAAGCGGCTCGCCGCAAATCCATTGAGAAAGAACTTGAATGGGTTCGCCAAAATCCGAAAGGGCGTCAGGCAAAAGGCAAGGCACGTCTGGCTCGCTTTGAAGAACTTAATAACGTTGAATACCAGAAACGTAATGAAACCAGTGAGCTGTTCATTCCACCTGGCCCACGTTTGGGCGACAAAGTGCTGGAAGTTGCCGATCTAACGAAGTCTTATGGTGATCGCGTTCTGATCGATAACTTAAGTTTCTCCCTGCCGAAAGGGGCGATTGTTGGGATCATCGGCCCGAATGGTGCGGGTAAGTCAACATTGTTCCGTATGTTGTCTGGTCAGGAACAGCCTGATTCTGGCTCAATTACACTGGGTGAAACCGTTAAGTTGGCTTCTGTTGATCAGTTCCGTGACAGCATGGATGACAGCAAAACCGTTTGGGAAGAAGTTTCTGGCGGTCAGGACATCATGCGTATCGGCAACTTTGAAATTCCAAGCCGCGCATATGTTGGGCGCTTTAACTTCAAAGGGGTAGATCAGGGCAAGCGTGTCGGTGAGTTGTCTGGTGGTGAGCGTGGTCGTCTGCATTTATCCAAACTGTTACAAGTTGGCGGCAACATGTTACTGCTGGACGAACCAACCAACGATTTGGATATTGAAACACTGCGCGCATTGGAAAACGCCTTGTTGGAATTCCCGGGCTGCGCAATGGTTATTTCCCATGACCGTTGGTTCCTTGACCGTATCGCGACGCACATCATTGACTATCAGGATGAAGGTAAGGTGTCCTTCTTTGAAGGAAACTTCAGCGAATACGAAGATTACAAGAAGCGGACTCTGGGAGCTGAAGCGCTGGAGCCTCACCGCATTAAGTATAAGAAAATCAGCAAATAAGCTGGATAGAAAAAACGGCCTGATATCAGGCCGTTTTTTACTAATCATGACACGTTTGATAACTACTGCATTAAAACACGCTGATCCAGCATAGGCTCATACGTTTTAATGGCTTTTCCACTGGCTAACGTGATAATGCTATCTGCATGTCGTATCAGGCGGCTATCCTGTGAAGCGATGACAACCGTGCCTTTCTGTTCATGTGCAATAAACTTAAAGATGTTAATGAACGTCTGAAATGCTTGATGATCTAAATTACGTGTCGGATCATCGGCAAATAAATATTCAGGTCTTCTGGCTATGGCTTTTGCCATTGCAGCCAGTTGTTTCTCATTTTCAGACAGTTCCCTTGGGTAATAACGGCTTTTATCGCCTAATTTCACAATGTCCAACGATTTTTGTGCGATTTTTTCTGCTTGCTCACGAGGGAGCGATAATCCATAAGAAGTTGATAATAACAAGTTATCTAACAGCGTGAGGTCACTGAATAAATTGAAATCTTGGAAAATGAACCCACTATTCTCAGCATGGAATTTGCCTAATTCTATATCATCCATTAGTTTCAACTTGTTATTATTAATTAATACATCTCCTTGATCTGGTTGTAACATACCCGAAGTAATCGACAGTATTGTACGGTTAGTCGATGCTCTCGGCCCTGTTATCAAAGTAATTTCACCTGGTATAATAGAAAATGTGATATCTGAAATCATTTCATGATTAACTGTAGTATCAGTTAAACCATATGAAATATTGATAACCTCAATCGATTTAAATTGATTTAAGTTCATATTCTCAACACAATTAGGTTAAAAGATTAAAGCTTTTTCCTTAACATATGCTGTCTAAGTTTCTTCGCAATAACACTAATGTCCATCTGGTATTGTGCGAATAAAAATAGTCTATATGTGAAACATCTTCATTACTGATATGCTCATCTTATGTCAATTATTATTTACAATGACTATCTAATAAATGAGATATTTCTTAGTCTTAGAATAAAAAAATCAAGAATGTTAATTAATTATGCTTAAAAACAAGAACCAAACTAAATAAAAATAGCATAAATTCTTCTGTCTTTATTCCATTTTGATAATAAGGAAAAAAGTCATTTTATATTTCATTAATATTTTAATGTTTTCTTGGTATTACCTCCATGATTGTTTAAAATACCCAGAATATTTGTGGGTTTATTATTGTCTAATAAATTTTATATAAATAAATCAATAGGTCTGTTCATTAAATGACTTATTTCTCTGCAATTCAAGTCAAAATAGTAAAATTAAAGTATCAAAAAATATTATTATCACAATTTATTTTATTACCATTGTAAAAATAACTACACTAAACATTTAATTAAATGCTTATACAGAATAAACATAAGACAATAAAAGTTACAATGGATAATAAATTACTATCAATTAATCGTGATAATAATATAAGTGTAATCTATTTTATATATAAAGGTTAGTTACTCCATTAACATTTGTTGAACGAGTTCAACACAGTGCAGAAAACGTTGATCATAGTCTGGTGAATTGACACAAACATAGTCAATATTATTTTTCTTCAACAAACTTTCAAGTAAATCCTGAAATTCCTTGCGGTCCCGCTCACTGCCTAAACTTCTTAAGCCATCAGCTACCCACGGCGTATTGTTCTCTAAAAGAATAACTAAATCAAAGCGATACTCATCAATCATTGCCTGAACAAAAGGGTGTTCTTTTCCTTCATAACGTTTACAAAATGCCTGTGTTGTCACGAAATCCGTGTCAATAAAAACCGCTTTGTTAGCATATTTAACTGAAAAATCGATATATTGAGCATGACCTAGTGCAATTTTGTCGTAATCTGAGTATTGCAAGGCCATTTCATCGCCGCCCAGATGAGAAAATACATATTCTCGCCCGTATTCCCATGCGCTGGTGGTGTTAAACATATTGGCAAGTTTGTTCACCAACGTAGACTTTCCGCTTGATTCACCGCCAAGAATGGCAACTTTACGTACAAAGAAAGGTTTCACTTCGGTAGGAATGTACTCCCAATAGCGGAAAGGGGCCTGACGAATTTGGCTGCCGCTGATATTCATGAAAGAGCGCTGTGGGTCAATAAGTACGGTTTCAATGCCGAAATGTTCTTTATAACGGGAAACATCCTGTGCTTCACTGGAGTAGATGTATTCAGGCGTGATCCCTTTTGCTGACATAAATGCTTTCACGCCCTTACTCCAGGTTTCCCAGCCATTTGGATAGGGTTCCATGCCTTGTTCATCAAACGCGTGAATATGAATATTCTTTTGGTATTTGAATGTTTGCAGTAACCATCTCAAACGGTCACTGACCGTGGGTTGCTGGGACATTGAACTGTTGATGAATAGCTCACGATCACGTACTTCGTCATAGCAAAGTACGACGTGCAATTCATCAATTTGGCTGGATGCCCTTTGAATCAAATAAATGTGTCCCGTATGTAACGGGTAAAATTTACCAAACACGACGCCGATTGTTTTCTTTTCCATGGGATACGCCAATCCTAGATATTGATGAAGAGAAGCCAGTTTCTGTGCACTGGGACTCTTTATTTTGTCGTTAATGAGTTGGCTAAGGTAGCCTTTTGTCATACCACTGGCATCAGCAACTTGCTGTAACGTGTAACTAGCTTGTTTAATAGCCTCTTTCAAGTAGTCAAATTGTCTCATATAACCTCCCTTTGCGTTTAGTATACTAAACAAAATAGCATACTCGTCGTGAAAGGTAAAAGCAAAATGAGTGGCTTATTGAGGCTTTGGGATGAAACGCTGCTATTTCAACAACTGTAAGTGTTTAAAATTGAATAATCAAATATAGGTATAAAATTAAAAAATCAAATACTAAATTATTGGGTGATTCGTAAAATCAGTGGCAATGAGGATTGTGGAACTTTTATTGAATAGGGTTAGTCATTATACTAATAGCTATATATTAATTTATATAACCGTATGTAAGTCAAATTTCGTCATGCTCTTATGAAGAATAAACCATAGTATTCAGTAAAAGTATAGGAGTTTGATACTATAATCTTCAATAAATTGATTTTTTATCTAAATAGAGTGAATAAAAATTTATTCTGAAATTTTGTTATTTCGCTTATGTTAATTAGGAATAATCTGAGTTTTTGGGTTTCGTATTAAAATACGAAAAACTTAAATGGATGAGGAAAGAATGCTAATTTTATTGCCTGCCTTATTTAATATGTGACGGCAGGCAATATATATTATAGATAATTAGGAAAAATACCTAGATCTAAAATGAACGAAAGATTGTTTAATTATCCAGATCATCTAAAACTGATAACGCATCAGCCAGTTTTTTGACACCGAATACTTTCATGTCCGGTAATGACTTTTTCGGCATATTAGCGTGGGGAACAATTGCACGTTTAAATCCGTGCTTGGCTGCCTCTGAAATACGCTCCTGACCACTGGGAACGGGGCGTATTTCACCCGCCAGACCAACTTCACCAAATACCACGAGATCACGGGGTAAAGGACGATCACGGAAACTGGACACTAAAGAGAGCAGCAACGCAAGGTCAGCACTCGTTTCCGTCACTTTCACACCGCCCACGACGTTAACAAAAACATCCTGATCAGCCATTTGCAAACCACCGTGCCGATGCAGGACCGCCAGCAGAATAGCCAGCCTATTTTGCTCAAGTCCTACTGCTACACGACGTGGGTTTGACATCATGGAGTGGTCAACCAGCGCCTGAATTTCAACCAGCAAAGGGCGGGTACCTTCCCACACAATCATGACGGAGCTGCCTGAAGTGATCTCATCGCCACGACTCAGGAAAATAGCGGAAGGGTTACTCACTTCCCTCAATCCTTGTTCGGTCATCGCGAACACACCCAG
This sequence comes from Xenorhabdus entomophaga, assembly GCF_037996725.1. Taxonomy (NCBI): domain Bacteria; kingdom Pseudomonadati; phylum Pseudomonadota; class Gammaproteobacteria; order Enterobacterales; family Morganellaceae; genus Xenorhabdus; species Xenorhabdus entomophaga. Next base: position 34,947 of record NZ_JBBMXH010000001.1, on the reverse strand, counting down.
TTCATTGACGGCACCAAAACGGTTTTTATGGCTTCGCAGGGTACGAAAACGGGAATCTGCTTCGCCATCAAGCATCACGGAACAGTCTATACAGTGTTCAAGTACTTTGGGGCCAGCCAAAGAACCATCTTTTGTTACATGCCCAACCATGATAATGGCAACGCCCCGGGTTTTGGCGAATCGGGTCAGGTAAGCCGCAGTTTCCCTCACTTGGGCTACGCTACCCGGTGAAGACTGAATATCTGCCATGTGCATAACCTGAATTGAGTCTATTACCATGAGCCGGGGCTGTTCTTGTTCTGCAATCAGGCAAATCTGCTCAATGCTGGTTTCTGACAGCATGTTCAGTTTATCAGTCGGCAATCCCAGACGATGTGCCCGCATTGCCACCTGTTGTAATGATTCTTCCCCTGTTACATACAAGGTTTTCATCTGTGCCGATAATTGACACATGGTTTGTAAGAGCAGGGTACTTTTCCCCGCTCCGGGATTACCACCAATCAAAATAGCACTGCCGGGAACCACGCCACCGCCGAGAACACGATCAAATTCTTTAAATCCGGTTGAAAAACGGGGGAGTTCTTCCAGACTGATATCTGAAAGTTTTTGTACTTTACTGATGCCCGTATCTCCGGCATAACCGCTGAAACGTTCAGTGCGGGAAGAGGAAGCGGCGGCTAAGCGCACTTCCGTAATCGTATTCCATGCGTGGCATGCGGTACATTGCCCCTGCCAGCGGGGATAATCCGCGCCACATTCGTTACAGACGAATGCCCGTTTTGCTGCTTTTGCCACTCTATGCTCCCTTAATATGGTGATTGCTGGCTGCTAACATTAGCGTTCTTCGTGCTTCAGGCCGCCACTCAATACACACAAAACACCCATCAAATCTGCATGGCGGATCGCAACTTTAGCCTGTGCATACACTTTAGATTTGGCATGATAGGCAATTCCCAATCCTGCTTTGCGGATCATTTTCAGATCATTGGCACCATCCCCAATCGCAACAGTTTGACTGAGGGGAATATCCAGCTCTTTTGTCAGCCTTATCAGGGTCGTTGCCTTGTATTTTGCATCGACAATCGGCCCTTTGACTTTACCGGTCAGTTTGCCATCTCTGATCTCAAGTTGATTGGCGACAGCCGCAAACAGGCGCAGTTGCTGGCGAAGGTTATCGGCAAAGAAAGTAAAACCACCGGAAGCGATAGCGACATGCCAATCCAATGATTGTAACTTGCGGACAAGGCTGGTCAGCCCGGGCATAAGAGGAAGTGTATCCATCACTTGCTGTAAGATTGATACATCAGCTCCTGCCAGTTGGGCAACTCGCTCTCGCAGGCTTTCTGAAAAATCCAGTTCACCCTGCATGGCCCGTTCTGTAATTGCCGCCACTTTATCGCCAACTCCCGCCAGACGGGCAATTTCATCTATACATTCGATTTGGATAGCGGTCGAATCCATATCCATCACCAACAAGCCGGGTGAGCGCAGGCGAGGGATTTGGCCCAGCGGAACAACATCCAGACGGCACTCATCCGCCAATCGTTTAATGCGGGGTGAAAGACTGCCGGCAATACGAACAACTTGATAATCATCAATACGCCATGAAGATACCACCACAATAGCGACTCCAAGCCGGTGCTGAAAATCGCTGATACGTTGTTTATTCAAACCTCGTCCATACAGCAACCAGCCGCTGTCTCCTGCTCGGTAATCCAGAGGCATAACCTCATCACCACTAAGGGATAGCGGTAACCCCGGCCATTTATGGATCTCATCCGGTAAGTAACGATAGGCCAGATTATTAGACATGAACTTCGACTCCTGTAATTCCATGCAATTTTGGCAAGCGAAAAATGCTTTTCAAACTATCCTATCAGTACAGCATCTGGCAACATGTGCTTTCCGATCATGGGATGGGATAACGATGATTAAAGCAAAGCTAAAATTTCGACTGCACAAGACGGCGATTATTTTAATATGTATAGCACTGTTGGTTCTGCTGATGCAGGGTGTTTCCTATTTCAGTCGCTCCCAACAGCAGGCCCATATGGATCAGTTTGAGGATTTGGCGAAAACATTGGCAAAACAGGTCGCATTCAGCTTGGCTGATTATATGGAGAATGGTAGCAAAGATCTTAATAATAAAAAGATTGTCGATAATCTGGATTACTTGACCAGCAACAGCCGCATTCTGGATGCCAGTGTTTATCTGGAGAATGGAACGCAGATTGCACGCAGTGGTGAGCCAGTTTCTGTCCGTGAACGATTGGCGCTGGAAGGTAAAAAATCCAGCAGCTATTTCAATCAGCAAATCGTTGTCCCTATACCGGGGAAAGATTCTCCGCGGGGTTTTCTTCGCCTGACACTGGATATCCATAGATTGGCAACAGAAGCCAAGCAGGTCGATAACACCACTAACTTACTTCGGATCATGCTCCTGCTGGCTTTGGCGATAGGCTTTATTCTGGCCCATAATTTACTGCAACTGGCACCCAGCCGTTGGCAACAGTCTCCTTATCTTCTGACTGCGAATACCAAATCAACGGATGAAGAAAACGATGAGAACGGCTCTCCCCGTTAACCGGTTTTGATATCGAAACTTATTGGTGTCACCATTTCCACCACGCCTCCGTCGAGCAGTTCATGCGGAGGTACAGGAAATGGTGCTGCACGTCTGACTGTCGCCAGCGCCTCTTTATCAAGGAGTTTTGTTCCTGATGAAGTCAGGATATTGGCTTGAACGATTTCACCTTTGCTATTGATCCTAACCAACACATGGCTGACCCCGCTGGATTGGAAGCGCATGGCTTCTCTGGGATAGCGCTTATATTTCACCAAATGTCCGTGAATGAGGCTCTCCCATCCTTCCCGTCCACTGATGGCAATGGAGGCTGAACTGGAAAAATTCGCGCTATTGCTGGCGGCATCACCGGAGATGGGGGCTGATGAAGTGTCAGAAACCGGCTGGTTTTCTGGTGTCTTGACATCAACAAGGGGGGTATTTATTGATTCTTTTCTGGCTTTTTTTTCCGGTGCATAGGCAAGTTTGCCTTGATCAATCACTGGAAGTTTTATTTTTTCAGGTTGTTTTACGGGGGATTCAATTTGTGTTGCTTCCTGTGCCGACATAATGCGCTCAGGCCCTTCAGCCTGATTAGGATTGGCTTGTTTTTCCAGCTGGTACGTGCCAAGTTGCAGCGTTATTGCAGGGGGGAGAGTGCCACTTTGGTGGGATGAGTTAACAAACCAATCAACACCCATCAGGATCAAAATCAGATGAAACAACACACTGAGTATTATTCCTCTTGGTGAAAAACTGCCCGCCGGGCTTATCATGGGGTGAAATAGATTATTTGTCATACTGCTCACAACACTTTCCCCATAACACTGCCTCCATGACAATTCTCTTGTAACATTTTGCCTCAGATATTTCTTTCTGAAGAATTATAGGCATAATGCCGATGAGAATGATATTGAATCTTATAATAATTACCGTGATTATACCCAAAAGACTTTGAGTTTTGATTTCAACACCAATAAATAATGTCCATAGATAAGTCGCTGACACATAAAGTCAGTCACGCATACCGATTGACCTATAAACAACTTATGCGTTTTTTCCATAAACGGGTTGAAAACAGTAGTGACGCCAGCGATCTGTCACACGATGTCTTTACCCTATGGCTCAATCGAAAAAAACAGACTCCTGTGCGGGAATCCCGCGCCTTTTTGTTCAAAATTGCCAACAATGTTCTGATTGATCATTGGCGCAATAAACAGAAACAGCAGGCTATTCAGGAAGAAGATAACGACATGGCGGCTTTGCAGGTTTCCATTACGCACGCTGATCCGTCAGAAATTATAGAACAGCAACAACGGCTCCAGCGTTTGTATGATGCTATCAAAACGTTGCCACCTCGCCGCCGTGAGGCGTTTTTAATGTACCGTTTCGAAGGGCTGTCTCAAAACGAAATAGCAGAAAGAATGGGGATCACCCTTAGCATGGTGGAGAAACATATTGCCAGCGCATTAGTACATTGCAAAAACTATGTTGATTACAAAGGAGAAAATCAATAATGAGCCAGCCGCCTGAGAACATGATGGATGATAATTCATCAGGCAGTATCGATGAGCAGGCTGCCTTATGGTTTATCCGCCAGCGCGGGCAATCGTTATCTGAGCAACAAAAGCGGGTATTTCAAGAATGGTTGTCTGCTTCGCCTGAACATCAAGCGGCTTACCAGAATATAGCCCAGATTTGGCGAGACTGTGATCTCATTCCCAAACCTGAATTTTCTCCTACTCCCAAAGAACGTCTGTTTTCATGGTGGCGTCCCATTGGGCACACTGTGGCAAGCTTGTTTTTACTGGCCGCTTTGTTGCTACCTTATAGTCAGCTACCTGCAATGCTGATGGATAATATGACGCTGGCCACGAATGCCCAATCCAAGAAAATGATTTTACCGGATGGCTCTGAGGTTTTTCTGAACCAACATTCACAATTACGGGTGGCATACCGGAAAGAACAGCGGCAAGTGTGGTTGGATAGTGGAGAAGCTTATTTCAAAGTGACTTCAAACCTTTATCGCCCCTTTTATGTCAATGCCGGTGGGCGTGAAATAAAAGTCGTTGGCACGGAGTTTGATATTCGCCGGAAAGGAGAATTTGTTGCCGTTGCTGTCCGGCAGGGGATTGTTGCCGTTAAAGCCCATCCTGATGCCAAGGAAGCGTATCTCCATGCTGGCGATACGGCCCGCAGCCTTGCACTGACCAAACCTCTTATCTTAGGTCACTCATCCATTGACGAAATTGGCGGCTGGCGTTATGGGCAGCTCCGTTTCCACAATCGGCCATTGTCTGATCTGTTGGCCGAACTGAAACATTATTATCCCGCCAGTGTTGAATTTACTGATCCGAAGCTGGCCCAGTTAAAGGTTTCAGGAACCATTAATCTCAGCCAGCCTGAACAGTTTTTTGAAGCGCTTCCTGTGTTATTGCCTGTCAATGTCACCTTTCGTGATAAAAATAACATCGTAATATCAACAAGAAAGTAAAAAGATGATAAAAATTATTTTTTGCAGGTGAGGATTATTCTCATTTTCGCCTCTTCCTTAATGACTTCCTTTTTATTGGCAAGAAATTTCAGGAATTGAGACAAAAATGACTGATAACAAAACACAGCTTACCCATCGGTTGACTTCGGCACTGATTATCAGTGCTTCCTTATCTGGCCTGCCCGCATGGGCAGATGAACTGCCACTTTCATTGCCTGAACAACCGTTGGCTAATGCGGTTGCATCCATTGCACGGCAGGGAAAATTGCAAATTCTCTATGATGCTTCAGCTATGGCAAACCTGCGTGCGCCGGCATTGCATGGACAATACTCAGCGCAGACAGCACTGCAAAAACTCTTGATCGGAAGTGGATTAGAACTGATTCCACAGGGAGAGGGATATATCATCCACGCTCAGGCTGTGAGCGCCAATAGCCTGATGATCCCGGAAACCAACGTGACTGGTATCATTAAATATCACCCTATTAATGATACAGTTTCCGCCCCTCAATTCATTGGTTCAGAAGAGATCCGTCAACGTTCAACCGGTGAAGGAAATGTGACTGAATTACTGAAAAGTAATCCCGCAGTGCAATTCTCCAATAATGACAGCACTTCTATGAACCAAGGGGAAATTAAACCTTCCCGTATTTCAATTCACGGGGCAAGCAGTTACCAGAATGCTTATAAACTGGATGGCGTTAGCTTCAATAACGATATCGATCCTTCCAGTGCCGGGAATGGTGAAATATTGACTCGCATTGATAGCGATGAACAAGGGATGTATGTCGATAGTCGCCTGATAGACAGCGTGACCGTTTATGACAATAACATTCCGGTGGAATACGGCGGATTTACTGGCGGTACGGTTGATATCACAAGCCGTCGCTGGCAGGGAGAAAACAGTGCTCATCTTTTCTACCGTCAGACAAAATCGGGCTGGAACAAAATTTTTCTCGATCCTGAGCTAGATTTCGACACCAGTAAAAACGATACCAGTAACCCCGCGCGTTTCCAGAACAGGTATGACAAAAAGAACTTTGGCGGCTGGTTTGAAGCGGGTATTACCGATAATACAGGGATTGTATTTTCTGCATCCCGCCGGACATCGGATATTCCTATGTTCACCACGGGGGGCGGCGGGATCATCATCAACGGTGAAGATCAATTAGAACATATTGAACAAGCACTGGGAAACCGCAACCAGCAACGCACATCTGATAACTTTTTCCTGAAATATTCATGGAATATCAGCGAAAAATCGTCACTGGATCTTTCTGCCAACTACTCTGATTACAGCAGCCATCTCTTTTCCAGCGCTGTGCTCAACTCCGGTTATGACAATGATCACAAGGGCATCAATTTTACGGCCTCGTTTAAGCATCAATTCCGGTTTGCCGAACTGGATCTGACAGCCAGCTATCAGCATTTACAAGATAAACGAACAAGTGATCAAAAAGATTATATTGAATTAATGGATTTCACTGGCGGGTGGAACAACCCCCTATATTTGAAAAATGGCGGTCAGGGCGACCTGAAAACTGAGCAAGAAAGCAAGATGGCTAAAGGTGTCCTGCGTTTCAACCCTGTTGATGTGTTTGGTATACGCCACAGTGCTACCGCAGGATTTGAAATCAACAACACGGAAGGCCGCTACAAACGTGATGAGGATTATTACCGTTATCGTTTTACGGGTTATGCACAAAATGAACAAGAATGGTCTGGTAACTTAATGAATGTAACCCGTTTTAGGGCGGGAACCCACAGTGCGAATTACACCAGCTATGCCCTGTTCATCGATAACAACATGGAATATGGCCGCCTGACGGTACGTCCCGGCGTCCGTTTGGATCGCGATGATTTTGTCGGCAAGAACAACCTCGCTCCCCGCCTGACTTCCCAATATGATCTGTTTGGGACAGGGGATACTTTGTTGATCGCAGGGGCTAACCGCTATTATGGCCGCTCCATGCTGACTTATGCTCTGTATGGGGCACAAAATGCCGGTATGCAGAACTGCAATTTTGGATGTGATACCAACCCCAATAAAAACGATTGGGAAGATGCCAGAGATTTTGAAGGATTGGATTCCCTTTCCACTCCTTACAATGATGAACTGAGTTTTGCCATCCAGCAGCAAATCCTTTCTACCACTTGGCGTCTGCAATATGTGCACCGTGAAGGCTATGATGAAGTGCGCAGCCGAACTAAATACCCAGAAAGCAGAAGAGGCTCGGATCAATCGAAAATCCGTACCTTTGACAATGGTGGCCGCAGTTCACACGATACAGTGACGCTTTCCATGCAAAACACCCAGCCGTGGGAATGGGCGCAGGCTTCTCATGTATTGACGTCATCCGTTTCATGGCAGCAGAGCAAAAGTAACACACCGAAAGATCAGGGCTATGCTTTCTTTGATCCGGCAACCAAACTGAATTCAGATAAAGTGTGGTATGACGGTAAAGTGATCGATGCCAGCAAACTTCCTTCCACCAACTTCAACTCACCACTGAAATTCAACCTTGAACTGACCAGTGTCTGGGATGAATACAACACAACATGGTTTAACCGGTTGCAATGGCATGGCCCACGTAATCAGGCTGTCCGTTACGATAACGACTACTACTTCGATGCCGAATACGGACAAGTAAGAAAATATGATAAGCAGCGTTTTTCCAGCCGATTCACATGGGATACCAAACTGACTTGGCAACCTGAGTTTGCCTATGGCGTTGGCATTTCTGTTGAAGTCAACAACGTCCTGAATACCCGCAATGTGTCGGATAAATTTATCAATGACAACAAGGTATTCAAGTCTTATGAGCCAGGCCGCCAGTTTTGGCTGCAACTCACTTATGACCTGTAACTGTGACCAGTAATAATGGCACCATAAAAAAATAACAATGAAAACAATAAATCAATTCATCTATTTGGTAAAACCATTCTGGGGGCGGCGTGCCGCCCTGTTTTCCTGGATTCTGTTGGCATTGTCCTTAACACTGACTCTCTCTTCTGTCTGGTTCAACGTTAAGATGAACATGTGGAACGGTGATTTTTATAACGCTCTGCAAAGGTTGGATGGACAAGCGCTTTACCAATTGCTGCAATATTTTGTTCTGTTGGTGAGTGGCTTGATTCTGGCGGTTGTCATGGGGGATTACCTGAAACAAAAGCTCATCATTCGCTGGCGTGAAGGCATGACAGAGCAAATCCAGCAACGCTGGTTATCCGTTAACAGCAAACATTACACATTGAAACTGACTTCCCAGGAGCCGGATAACCCAGACCAACGTATTGCAGAAGATGTACGCCTGCTTGTTGAATCTACCCTGCGTTTGTCGATTACTTTCCTGCATTCCGTGCTGACCTTGATTTCATTTGCCGCGATCTTATGGACACTTTCCGGCAGCTTTGCTTTTTCATTGGCAGGCCATGACTGGCGTCTCCCCGGTTATATGTTTTGGATTTGTATTGCCTATACCTTAGTGGGCATTGGCCTGACGCAATGGATAGGTTATCCGCTGCGTAAACTGAACATGGAAAAGCAACGCTGTGAAGCGGATTATCGTGCTGCGCTAATGAATCGCCGTCAGCACAGTGATGCTATCGCGGGGCAGCGGGGGGAGCTTCATGAACGCCACACTCTGATGGATAAATTCAAAGGTATTGCCCACAATTGGAACAATCTTATTCGCTATGAAAGAAATCTCTCCTTTTTCACCGTGGGTTATCAGCAGGTCACCGCATTGGCTCCCATTATTTTTTCCTTGCCTAAATTCCTTGCCGGAGAGCTTCTGTTGGGGGGATTGATGCAGCTACGCCAATCTTTCACCAGTGTTGCCAACTCACTTAGCTGGTTTATTTTTGCCTATAAAGAGATCGCGGCTTGGCAAGCAACGGTGACCCGGCTGTACAACTTTGTGATCTTACTGGAAAACGATACACCCCCCAGTGTTGAAGAGCCGACCGATCCGAACACATTGTTGTGTGCCAAATTGGATCTATTTACCGCAAACAGTGATCCGCTGTTAAGCGCATTTTCGATTCAGGCCCAATCGGGAAAATTAACACTGATTACTGGGCGTTCAGGCAGGGGGAAATCGACTTTGCTGCGTGCCCTGAGCGGTCATTGGCCCTATTATCTTGGAAAAATCCGGCGCCATACAGATGTATGCTGGTTGCCCCAGCGCCTCTATTTGCCCCATTCACGTCTTGATGAGCTACTTGCTTATCCATTGCAGTCAGTCATTTCAGCCTTGAAGAGCAACAAAATGCACTTTCGCTGGTGGGTCTGGAAAAACTTATTCACCAACTGACGCAGGAAAAAGAGTGGGGTAACTACTTATCGGGTGGAGAACAACAACGCCTGATGTTTGCCCGTCTGCTGTTGAATAAACCTAAATTGCTGCTGTTGGATGAAACATCCTCAGCATTGGATGAAGAAAGCGCCATTGCCATGATCAAACTGTTGAAAGTCCAACTGCCAGACAGCGCAATTGTTCTGGTCAGCCATCAATCTTTTCTTAACCTGTTGGCAGATAAATCAATTAATTTGGATGAAATGCCAATACAGGAAAAAACGTTATTACCTTACGAAGGAGTTCCGAGACATGTTTCGTAATTTACTGATAACTTCAATGAGCATTATGTTGCTGGTGGGATGTGCATCGTCAAATTCCCTCAAAGGCAATGTTGACGACGCCTTGCCCATGAGACCGGACATACAGCACTTCACATTGGATAATGGATTTAATGTCTATCTCTTGCCGCGATCTCAGAAAGGCGTTGAGTTACGCCTGCTGGTTAAGAGTGGTTCATTGCAGGAAAATGAAAAACAGCGCGGGCTTGCTCACGTCACAGAGCACATGGCCTTTAAAGGAACAACGCACTTTCCTTCTACTTCTAGTTTCACGTTATTGGAAAAGCAGGGGATTAAACTGGGTAGCCACATCAACGCGGCAACCAGCCTGAACTCCACGACTTATCGGCTATCTTTGCCTGATGCCGACAAAAAACAGATTGGCACTGCACTGGAAATTTTGTCGGATTGGGCTTCCGGGATCACTTTTGATGCCACAGCCTTTGACAAAGAGCGTCCGGTTATTGTCGAAGAGTGGCGTTTGCGCCAGGGAGTGGGCTTCCGTATCAACCATGCACTGGAAAAGCTCCGCTATCATGGCAGCCGTTACGCTGAGCGCGATCCGATTGGTTCACTGGATATTGTTCGCCATGCCCCCGTCAGCGAAGCCATTGATTACTATAAAACGTGGTATCAGCCACAACGCATGGTACTTGTGATCGTCGGAGATATTGATCGAAATGACATCATCGATCAAATCAAACAGCAATTTGCCTTTTCTGCGCCTTCAACGCCAGCCAATGATGATCCTCAGTGGAAAACTTTTACGTCTCAACGTGATTTACTGGTCAAAACCCTGTTTGATAAAGAACAGGGTTCTCGCATTATTCAATTCTCCCTTCAACGCTCACTTGATGCTCCTTTAAATACGGCAGCAAGCCAGTATGAAGACTTGTTGGATAACCTATGGCTGGCAATCTTAAACCAACGGTTGTCTATCATGGTTGATAATGGGCTATTACCTTCAGCAAGCATTAACTCTCAGGGAACAATGCTGGATGAAAATCGCCTGCAACAGTTGTTGATTGCGCATCCGGCGGGGAATGACTATTTGGGAACGACAGGGCAGGTCATGACTGAACTCCAGCGACTGGCAACGACTCCTGTCAAATCAGCCGAATTAGAGCAGGCAAGACAGGCGCTACTGACGCGTCTAAGTCAGCAGGCGGCGACAGAACAGCGTTATTCCCATGATTATTTGGCGAATCAGATAACGACGGCGCTTGAATATCAAATGCCTGTCCTGAACAAAAGACAGCAACTGAATATGAGCCATAACATGCTGAAAAACGTGACGCCTGACATGTTACAACAATATATGGCTAAAACGCTGGCACAATCTTCTGCCCGGCTGGCTTTGATTGGCCCAGATACTGATGCCCCGCAATTCAATTTGCAGGATTTTTCCCAGTTATGGCAACAGATTCGTCAGTCACAACCCGGAGAATTTCATTTAAAAATAAAAAAAATAGCGCTGGATATAACACCTCCGACGTCAGGGAAAATTATCAACACCATCGCGTTACCCTTAAAAAACAGTGAAGAGTGGACACTGAGTAATAACATTAAAGTGATTGTCAAAGCCGATAACTCACTTAAAGATGGTATTCAGGTGTCATTGCGTATCCCCGGAGGGCGTTCACTGGAAAATCACCAGAATAGTGGTGTTGTTGACTGGGCGTTGAAACTGCCGGAAAGCAGCGGATATGGTTCATTCAATGCAAGAGAACTGGCTCAGTTTTCCAAGCAACATGCTTTGGTATTGCGGCCTTACAGTGAGTTGTTGTTCCACGGTTATCGGGGACAGGCTCCGGTTGGTGAAATAGAAAACCTGTTTAAGATCATGCACTTGAAAATCATGGAGCCGCAATTTAGCGGACAAAAACTGCAACAGCAGCAGCGTGTTTTGATGGGATTAAGCAAGGTTCCTGTTGAACGCCAGTTTCTCGATCATATCAATCGAGAAAGCTATCAGAATAGCCACCTTCTGGTGCTTGAAGCGGATGGAGCATGGCGGAATTTCACAGCACAGCAATTGCAACAAACGAACCGCCAATTGTTGAATTCTCCGCAAAATATGACCTTAGTCATTTCAGGCGCGATGAACCGCAATCAATTGAAACCAACCCTTGAGCGCTGGATAGCGAGTTTGTCAGGCTCAGGGCAAAACCTACACTGGCGTGATCAGGGCATTGCTCCACGAATGCAACCCATGCAGCATACTTACCCGATTGCCAGCAGCGACAAGAGAATGATCAGTATCCAATACGCTTCATCTGCCATTTGGTCACAAAAAGAGATGCTTGCCCTACAGCTTTTGGATTCTATCATCAGTCAGAAGTTGCGTTTTGCCATGCGGGAGCAGGCTGGCGGCGTGTATGCGTTAGGTTTTTCACAAATGCTGGCAAAACTGCCATCGCCTTATTATTCCGCACGGTTAAATTTCACTTCCGCGCCTGAACGAGCTGACGAGATACCCCCGGCAAAGAAAGTTATGCCTTAAGAGTGTTCAGCCCCTTTTCAACGAATTGCCCCCAATAGGGGGCGATGAATTAAAAAAACATTCTTTAATGTTCTTCATAAGTCGCCTTCCCATAATACCGCTTGAAGCAAATGGAATAGATCACACCATGCAGCAATGCAATGAGCACTGCGCCATAGAACACGATCGGTCTGTGGGACATGGCAACGTGTACAATCGGTAACTTGTCGAAGCGGAAGATGTACATGTGAAAAGCGATAGCTGCTATTGCCAGCATCATGCCTGCCGCATTGTGGTGGATCAGGTGTGATAAAAGGAACCACCTCAGGGTAAAGAAAAAAGGGATAAGCATGAATAAAGAAATAACTATGTAAATCATCATCATTTACTTAAGTATTATTTAAGGGGTTAATGAAAATAGATATATCAACGACTGTCACAAATTCAGTTAATATTAATTATCTATTTAATATATAGATTATTTAACTTTGCAAAGTAAGTTTAGATCATCAATCATACATAAATAGTAAACATAGTTATTATTAGCAATATTTTTTTTGTTAATGAGTTATGGTGTTTTAAGAGAGACAGTTCAGATCATGCCCCTGACCTGAACCCTGCGGGAAAACAGAATTCAGGTCTATTGGAAGGGATTGGATTAGGTCGGTGGATATACATTAAAGTTGATTAAAATCATCAGGATTTGGGCCTATTCGCTTACCAATATCCAATTCAGCCATAGCAGTTAAATCTTCTTTTTCCAACCTGAAATCAAATACATCAAAATTTTCTTTGATACGGGAAGGTGTAACGGATTTAGGAATGACAATCATGCCACATTCGAGATGCCAGCGAATCACGATTTGCGCTGGCGTTTTGCTGTACTTCATTGCTAATCGTTCAACCAACGGGGAGTTAAAGACACCTTTTCCACCGCGTGATAATGGGCTCCAGGACTCAGTGGTAATATGGTGGGTGGCATTCCATGAATGAAGTTGCCGCTGTTGCATCAGGGGATGAAGTTCAATTTGGTTGATGGTGGGAACCACACCTGTTTCCAACATTATTTTCTGTAAATGTTCAATGTGAAAATTACAAACACCAATACTGCGAGTCAATCCGGCTTCTTTCAGTTCAATAAGCTGTCTCCAGGCATCCACATAATGATCCTGTTCGGGAACAGGCCATTGAATGAGATAGAGATCAACATAGTCTAGCTGTAATCTATCCAAACTTTCCTGTAATGCAGTGCTGGCATCCAGATGACGATCATTCCAAAGTTTAGTGGTGATAAAAATTTCTTCACGTGGAATGGCACTTTCTTTCAGAGCCTTTCCGACCCCTTCTTCATTATGATAACTCGCTGCTGTATCAATAGAACGATAGCCCACTTCTAATGCAGTGTGGATAGCTCCAACAACCTGCTCATTACCCGCTTTCCAAACCCCAAGCCCCAATTGTGGCATGTGATTTTCATCGACGAGTTTAATAATTGTTTGCTGACCCATTCTAACCTCCTTCAGATTTGGTGTTTCAGATGGACGCCTCATAAATGCGCTTACTGACATCAAGCGTAATATCTTGATGTTCTACAATACCATTGGCATCTTTAGGTATTTCATTGCTCAGCTGGGCGATTTGTCCTTTACCAAAAATGACTTTGGTGGGTGTAGTGTAAAATTTTGCATAATAATAACCACTCTTACTAACAGAACCATGTAAGTTTTTGGCTATGGATGTACACATATCGCTGTTTATCAATATAGGTCTATCTGTATGCTTGTTATTAATATTTCTTTACTATATTGGTTGGTTGGTTAATTGATTAAATAAGCTTGATTGATGAGTCGGTCCATCCCATTCAGAGGCAGTCATTCAGCATGTTTAATTTGGCTAAGCTCAAATTATTGGCAGTAACTATGCTTATCGGAATGGACCCTAATTGTTTAATTTTTTGCTGATAAATTAATGAATAGAAAAATAGTCGTTTTCAGTAAGGTAGCGTTTTTTTCGCAAGAACGTTAAAACGGTAAGTGTGTTTACTTATTTTTTTTTGATGATGATCTCTTGTGACGCCAGTACATCAACAGGGAAGCAGACAGCCCGCTAATCAACAGAACGACAGGCAAAATCACCAGAATATTCATGACCAGATCCTGATGTGCTTTGACAAAAGGGATCTGGTTTAAGGTATAGCCAAAACCCACGATAATAATGACCCATAAAAAGCCACTTAACCAGTTAAAAAATTGAAAGCGTTTATTATTTAGACCAGAAATACCGGCAAATGTTGGCAGGAGAGTGCGAACAAACGCCAAAAAACGCCCGATGAGCAGGGCCGACAGACCATGTTTGGTAAATAAGACATTAGCGCGTTGGCGATACTGCAAGGGAAGCTGAGCCAGCCAATCTTTGACAACACGTGTATGACCCAGCCAGCGTCCCTGTAAATACCCTAACCAGCATCCCAGACTGGCGGCAATGGTCAGCAGAAGCACCGTGGGGATGAAGCTCATGACACCTTTGGCAATTAAGGCGCCAGAAAGTATCAATAAGGTATCGCCGGGTAAAAAGGCTGCGGGTAATAGCCCGTTTTCCAGTACAAGGGTGACAAAGAGGACACCATAAATAATCCAGATGACATCGGGATTGGCGAGTTGGTTAAAATCATGATGCCAGAGTGCATGCACGATCTCGCTTAACGTTTCCATTGTTTATCCTGTGATTTTTGCAAGTAAACTAATTAATAAACAGATCTATCCCAGTGTACCGCAAAATAGGGGGATGGGGGTTGATTTGATTCAGCATACGGAATTGAAAGGGATAAAACACAATCATGGCTGCCTGCAATGGAAAGGCAGCCATGAGATTGGATCATCGTTTTGTCAGGAAATTAACGGCTTGCAAGGCGATCAAAACCCGCTTCCAGATCGCCCATCAAATCTTGTGGATCTTCCAGCCCGATGTGAAGGCGGAATAACGTGCCGGTTTTTTTCGGTGGATTGTAATGGCGTACCGTTTGGAGCAATTCAGGCTGCTTATCCAAAATCAATGATTCAAATCCTCCCCATGAATACGCCATTTTAAAATGCTTCATCTTATCAAGATAATCAGAGGCTTGTTCAGGTGTAAGCACAGTATTCAGGAGAAAAGAAAACAGCCCGCAAGAACCGGTGAAATCGCGTTTAAAATAACGATGCCCGGGGCAAGAAGGCAGGGCGGGATGATAAACTTCAGCCACTTCCGGTCGTTTTGCGAGCCACTTGGCAATTTTGATACTGTTTTTTTCCTGTTGTTTTAGACGAACAGCCAGTGTATGCAGCCCACGAGTTGCCATATAAACGGTATCGGGATCGGCAATCTGACCCAGTAGGTAAGATCGCTCTCTGAGCTGCTCCCAACATCGTGCATTGGCGACTGCGGTTCCCAGCATGCCATCTGAATGACCGATGATATATTTTGTGGCGGATTGAACGGAAATATCGACACCAAACTCCAGCGCCTTAAACAGAATGCCGGCCGACCATGTATTATCGATAATAATCACAATTTCAGGATTAACTTTACGGGCGGCACGCACGATAGCGGGGACATCCTGTACTTCCATCGTCAGAGAACCGGGAGACTCAAGAAAAAGCACCGTGGTATTGGGTTTAATCAGAGAAGCAATGTCCTTGCCAATCATCGGATCAAAATAATCAGTAGTGATACCCATCTTCTTCAGAACTTTATCGCAAAAAGCCTGTGATGGTTCATACGCATTTCCCGTCATCAGCACATGATCGCCGGTTTTTACAAAAGCCAGAATCGAATTAGTGACAGCGGCTGTACCGGAAGGGTAGAGAGCACAGCCTGCACCGCCTTCCAGTTCAGTCATTGCATCCCGAAAGGCAAAATGCGTCATTGTGCCACGGCGTCCGTAGATTAATTCGCCTTTAGTGTGGTGCTTCAAAGCATGCTGCATGTCTTCAACGGTATCGAAAATGACAGATGATGTACGTTGAATAAGAGAATTAACGGCACCCTGCGTATATTTTTTTTCCCTTCCTACATTGACCAATAAAGTTTCTAGTTTTTTTTCTGTCATGGATCTCATCCCCTCAGGTTAATTTTTGGCCTGCTTTTTTGACCTACTTTCCCATGCCTAAACAGAACGGCTCAAATAGAACTGTTCAAATAATGATTAGAAAGTTAAAAGATTTGGTGTCGGTTTGCCAAAGGGATTCGGGCAACTTGACGAAAATTCAAGGTGATCTGTTGGGAGGCTATCAGGAGGTGTGAACAAAAGTACATCGTTTTTTAGCAATTTTTTATTAAATAGTAATGATAATTACTATCAAATCGCACAATGTCTGATATCATTTGCGGCGGACTTTTTCCCCTCTTGAGCTATTGGGGTGAAAAAGTAAAAATCATGACCCCGGTCATATTAGGATTAGCAAGATGAGTAAACATGATTCACTGCTAAGTAACAGAATCTATAAAAAAGAGAGTAAGGCTAACTGATGCGTAATTTGACAGCTTCTATTCTATTGGCACTCGGATTAACAAGTTCAGCATGGGCTGATACAGCGCCAGCCGCGCCAGAAAATCAGGTTTCTGCTCAGGTAGCCGCTCCGGCAACACCAGCATCTTCCGCAGCGCCACAAGTGGCTGAACCGAAAACTGAAGTACCATCAACCACAGAAACATCAACCACAGAAACACCATCAACCACAGAAACGAAATCCGCAACCCCGGATACAGCAGAAACTGTAGTCAGCGAAACCGTGGCTACCGAAGCTGTTGTTGAACCAGTTACAAAAGAATCAGCCAACCAATCCGGTGGACTCGCAACCGATCTGTCTGTTTTGGGCATGTATAAGAATGCGGATGTGGTCGTAAAAACGGTCATGGTAGGGTTGGTCATCGCCTCCATCATCACATGGGCGCTGTTTTTCTCCAAGGGTACAGAACTATTCAAAGCGCGCCGTCGTTTACACAAAGAACAGCAGGCTTTGGCTGACGTCGCCAATCTGGATGCGGCTGTAAAAATTGCAGCGAATTTTGGCAAGCAGAGTATCAGCCGTCTGTTGTTGAGCGAAGCACAGTCAGAGCGAGCCTTGTCGGCTGAAAGCGCTGACAAGGCAGGAACCAAAGAACGAACCGCATTCCGTATGGAACGTGCCGTTGCGGGAATCAGTCGCCATATGGGGCGTGGTAACGGCTATCTGGCGACCATTGGCGCAATTTCCCCGTTTGTCGGGTTGTTCGGAACGGTTTGGGGGATCATGAACAGCTTTATCGGGATTGCCCATTCACAAACCACTAATCTGGCGGTTGTTGCTCCGGGTATTGCGGAAGCATTGTTGGCGACAGCTTTGGGTCTGGTGGCGGCGATCCCTGCGGTAGTCATTTATAACGTTTTTGCCCGTGTTATTTCTTCATATCGTGGGCAAGTGGGAGATACGGCGGCTCGGGCAGTCCTGTTGTTGGGTCGCGATCTTGATCTGGCTGAAAGCAAAGCAGAAAAAGCAGAAGCAAGGTAATAAACTATGGCAATACGTCTTAATGAAGATTTGGACGATAGCGGTGAACTGCATGAAATTAACGTCACGCCATTTATTGACGTGATGCTGGTGCTGCTGATTATTTTCATGGTAGCTGCGCCACTGGCAACGGTAGATATCAAAGTCAATTTACCGGCCTCATCTGCTAAACCACAACCCCGACCAGAAAAACCGGTATTCTTGACTGTGAAAGCGGATCGTCAACTCTATGTGGGTGAGCAACAGGTTGATCGCGATGCCTTATCCTCGGTATTGGATCAAACTACGCAATCCAACAAAGAAACCACGATTTTCTTTCAGGCAGATAAATCTGTGGATTATGAAACATTGATGAGTGTGATGGATTCTCTGCGCAAGGCGGGTTACCTCAAAATTGGGCTGGTGGGGATGGAATCTGTTTCTGCTCAATAAACCTCATTCATGCGATCCAATGATGATTTAGCGTGATAAATATGAACTGCCCAAATAGCTATTTGGGCAGTTCAGCTTTCTGTAGTCTCTCCTGTTGATGATATATACCCAAAATAAATCCCCTTGTTATTTTCAATGCAATTTGAAAGATGAAGAGTAAGAACCGGCTGAAATAGATTATAAATCAGCCATGATACTCTTTATATTAGCATTATATTTTTTATTTATTTTTATTCAGTTGAATGAAGCTCTGTGTATTAAAAACAGTCAATGGATATTATTTTTACTTCATTGGCCGACATTCATATTTTTATGTTTACGCTAGTTGAAGTTATTATCCTGTTATTTTGTTTTGTTGTAAAAATATATTCTGAATGGGGTAATGTAAAAGATAAAAAGCACATTATGTAATATATTAATAATAAATATTGATAATGGATAAAATAACTGTAAATTTAGACTTTCTAAAAAGTAAGTAAATTGAATTTGAGTTTTATTGATATGCTTAAATAATGAAAATCAATAAAGCAAAGCAATAGATAAAAAATATATTGTTAGATGAAAATATCGTCCTTTAACATTAAGGGTAACTTAATTGCACATATTGAAAAGATACTAAAATAAAAATGTTTTCAGATGGGAAAATGCGAAGTTTAATTAACTTTAAATTAAACCAGCAACAGTAATGGAGAACGATATGTTATTAAATAACGGATTGGCAGAAAATAAAATTCCTGTATCAGAGGTTCCCGCAGTTACCTTAAAAATATTGACCAGCCAGATAGAGGGAGTAACTCGTCCGGGTGGTATCTTTACTAAAGAAGATCTCATTAGTATTAAATTATATGTTAAACGTGGCTTGGCGCTTCCTTATACTTTGGAAGGAGTTAAGCAATATATTGGTTACAATGACATTGATATTGATGGTTTAAAACCCGCAGATATGACGACTTTGTTTAAAGGCATTCACGACCACACGCTGAGCTGGAGTGGTGTAGAAAGCAATGTTCAACAGCAAAGTATCGATTTGGAAAATGCCGGCAGACAAATTACTGAAACGGGCGAGGATATCATCAGTGTTATTGATCAGATGCCGATTATTGAACGTGTAAAGACAAAACTGGGTGATTTAACTGATAAACAACTCGCTGAAATCACTTATACCAATGATGATAAAGAAATCGCTGTTGAATTAGGGAATATCCTTGAAAGTATGAAGAAGGATATTGAGAAACAGCAGGAAAATACCCAGCGAGTTAAATATTCGGTAACTGATTTTAAAATCACTTTGATTGGTGGGGAATTATCAAATGGTAATCAAGCGGAAGGGTTACAACCACAGCTCGAGAACAAAAAAGATCTGATGGATAAGAATAACCTTTCTACCACCATTAAAGAGCTGCAAGATAAAATCGACAGTAAAAACAGTGAAATTGAACAACTCAAAAAAGACTACGACAAATACGTCGGTCTGGCATTTTCTGGAATGGCAGGAGGCATTATTGGTTGGGCGATTACGGGCGGTATTTTTGGTGATAAAGCAGAAAAAGCACGTAAACGTAAAAATGAATTGATTGATGAAGTTAAAGGTTTGCAGGAGCAAGTTAAAGGTAAAAGTGCATTGCAGACTGCAATTCAGGATTTATCCCTCAAATTTAGTGATATTGGTATTCGTATGGTGGATGCGGAAGTGGCCCTGAATCATTTGGATTTCATGTGGAGCACCATGCTAACGCAAATTACGACTTCAAAAGATAAATTTGCCGAAATTAATGATGCGTTGAAGCTCACTTCTTTTGTGGCGACATTTAAGCAAGTTATTAGCCCTTGGAAAGAAGTTCAGGGTTCTGCTGCTCAATTAGTTAAAACTTTCGATGAGGCATTGGCAGAATATAGAAAACTCTATAGCTGATTTCTTCTTGAATAAAGAATTTATAAAATAAAAAGGAATATTAGAATGTCTGAAAAGAATACCTCACAAAAAGAAACCCTGTATCCAGAAGTCAATATCAAGGCTCTGAATCAAGCGGCAAATACAATTTGGCTTTTGGCAGGACGACAAACATCTGGTATTGAAATTATTGGTGAAAAAGTTGAGCGAGTCAGGCTCTATAGCCGTGATCTCAATGAATCGATTCGTGATTCCCTGGCACAATTAACGCCAGTACTCAGTCAGTTTGCTGAGGGGGAGACTTTCCAAACGATTAGCCAAATTGATGAAGCTTTGGCAACCCCTGATTTGAGTGACGATGATCGCAATGCCTTACTGGAAGAACGTAATCAATTGATCGGGAAATTGTCAAAAGATATCGATAATGTGATTATCAATTTCAGTGGCAGAACCAGCCAACTGACCGGAAAAATGAATGATATTAGCAACATGGTGATTGCAGAGCGCTTGGGAGATCTTGTAGCGCAAACGGAATCCAAAAAAGCAGAATTGCAGAGCGAGATCGAAAATAAAGCAGAAAAAAGAAAAAAACTGGATGAAGATCGGGCTAAAATCATCGAAAGTCAGGACGTTATTCGTGCGAATAATATCGCTGATATGTTTAAAGATTTTATTCCCAGCGCCAGTGATATTGACAGCTTAGACTTTACCCAACCTAAAAAAGAAGCCATTAAACAGGCGATTAAACAAGGTGTTGAGATTGCCAGAAAAATACTGGGCAAAATTTCTGAAGGATTGAAATACTCAGAATTGGCAGATGCCAGAATGAAACTCACTGATCAAATCGATCAGGTAATGAAAGAAACTGACGTACTGAAAACGACATTACAGGAAACAGAATCCCGGCTTTCTGGTTTAAAAGATGTGGTACAAATCGACGCAGAACGCACCGTTCTTCTTTCAGAAGCGGTTAAACTGGAGCAAGCGTGGAACGAATTTGCGACCCAATTACACAGTTTGTCCGGTAATAAAGTTGATCAGAAGGATTTGACGAACCTGATAAATGGTCAACTGGATTTCCTGAAAAATTTGGCAGAACAATATAATAAGCTGAAATAATCGTTACTTTCTTATCTGATCGTCACTTGTCCAGAGCCTATTGAAAAATAGGCTCTTAATAATCGTTTTACTTATTCAGATAATCAAGCATCCGTTCCAGCGGATATACCGCCCGAATAACAACTTCATCCCGCATTTGCGCCCCTTGTGACAGTAGCTTTTGCGCATCCTGCCATTGTTGCGAAGAAAATGTTTTTCCGGCTTTCAGGTGATCCAGCATCAACAAGCCGAGTTCAGCAATTTCACCCATATCATTGGCAACGGGAATAAGGTCACGCATCATATAATTTGCTTTGACGATCTTCATCGCGGGATCATGATTATCGCGCCAGCGTATCAGACGATCACGCAATGCCTGTTCCGCTTGCCAATCCCGCTTATTTTTGAGTAGCCGATCAACCAAAGCATCCATTTCCCTGACAACATGGCTTTCCGGCTCCAGTGCATCGGCAAAACGATAAAGCGGTTCGTATTGATGGTAATTACCTGCCTGAAACTTGGCATGATGGCGGGAGTAATATTGGGCGGGTTCCACGGCTTCCGACAGGATTTGCAATGGCTCAATATCCGTACTGTTTGCCAGACGCGTCATTAACCACTGCGCATTGGCCTGCTGTTGCAAGCCGACAGATACGGTTGTCCATGTGTCCATTGCTTGTAAACGCTGGTACATGTGTTTTTCATTCGTCACATCTTGGGCAGACCAGAGCCGTTCAGCAATGGCAAAAGTTCGCGGCCAGAGCTTAATATCCAGCACTTCAGCCGTGACGTTCTCTGACCATAATGCTGCCTCAGCGCCTAAAATATTTTGCTGATGCTGACTGGCTGGCACAACAGGTTGCCTGCCGACAGGCATTGCCACGAGCTTTTCGCCGGTGATCGGATAGCGCACATTGCCTAATAAAATATAACCGTCCGCAGTTTTCTGTTTCTGATTGAGATTCACAACGGGCGTCGTTTCTCCCATCCAGCTATCCACAGTAAATTTGACCGTCTCTCCTTGCCAGACAATCTTATTAACGGCCCGACGTGATTTTCCGGCAAAATCAATAAAACCGCGCCATTTGCCTTTCTCATCCTCAATTAAGGTAAAACTGCCGGTAACAGGACTGCCTTTTAAACGTGGCATCGTAAATGACCAGCTTTGAGCGGTTTCATTGGCTTTCAGGTTATCATCAATATTGAGTGCTTGCGGCAGTACCTCATTACGATAGTGATAGGCGGTACTTTGAGGCTGGTCAAGATAAAACCCCGTGGACAAAATCCCCTGATAACCATCAGAGGCGGTTTTGCCCAGAGAATCCTGCCCTTGCCATGATTGGATAACGACCGAACGAGGCAGGGAAGGGTGATAGATCTCATCCCAACCCACCATTTTTCGTCCGTGCTTTGCAAGGATCTTTTCCAATTCCTGATTAAACCACGCATGCAGAGCATGGGGATCTTTCACCCCCTTTTCCTGCATGAGTGCCTGTATTTTATCGGAGGCCTGCCATTGAGAGGTATCCACTTCATCACCGCCAATATGGATATAGGGATCAGGGAAAATCGCAGCAACCTCGCCGATTAAGGTATCGGCAAACTGATATACTTTAGGATTGCTCGGATCCAGCGTTGGTTTGTGTACTCCCCATCCGCGCTGCATCTCATAAGTCCCGCGTTTACTGATCAATTCAGGGTAGG
Source organism: Xenorhabdus entomophaga (assembly GCF_037996725.1). Taxonomy (NCBI): domain Bacteria; kingdom Pseudomonadati; phylum Pseudomonadota; class Gammaproteobacteria; order Enterobacterales; family Morganellaceae; genus Xenorhabdus; species Xenorhabdus entomophaga. The sequence goes on along the minus strand of NZ_JBBMXH010000001.1, from coordinate 12,116 downwards.
CAACGGCAATTGCTGAGGCATGGCCGGGGAAATCGATTTCAGGCACAACCCGGATGCCCAAACTACTCGCATAAGTCACAACTTCCTGCATTTGAGCCTTGCTGTAAAACAGCCCATCGCTGGCAAGTTGTTGCAGTTTAGGATAATGCTCAGAAGCGAAACGCCAGCCTTGATCATCGGTTAAGTGCCAGTGAAATACATTTATTTTGGCGGCAGCCATACCCTCTAACTGACGTTTGATTGCATCAACTGGCAGGAAATGACGGGCGGAATCAAGCATAACCCCACGCCATGAAAATCGCGGTTTATCCGAGATATTCACCAGTGGCAGATAAGTCCCTTTGGCATCATTTTGCAGTAATTGCAGCAACGTCTCCATGCCACGCAGTGCACCAAAACGGGTCGCGGCTTTCAGTGTGATACTGCGGGAATCAATGATTAACTGGTAACTTTCATCGCTGTCAGGTTGAGGAATCGGAGAAACTTTTTTACCAATAGTGATTCTGATTGTCTGAACAGGAGAAAAAGTCGCATCAGGGGGAGGCAATACCCAGCCCGTTTGGGCTTCAATTCGTTTTCGCCAGCGGGATACCGCATCCTGCATGTCATCCCCTGCAACAGTGATATTCAATTTTCTGTCAATCTTATAAAGAGTTCCCTGTTGCACTGAAATTTGTTGTGGCCACGGCATAAGGGGAAGGTGATTGGCAGAAGCCGCAATAGATGAACAACTATAATTTAATGCTGCGATTAATAATAATGGGTGAAAGGAAAATTTCATGTTGTCTTTCTCATCTTAGAGAAGGCGCTGATTTATTTTCTGTTTCAGCGCCGATTTATATTTTTATGAAAGTAGTATAATGGAGGAATAATGATTATTTCTTTATAAACCCATTATTGAGTAATGTAATTGCTGCGGTGATACGAGGCATAATATCTGTTTCCGGCAGGGGTGGGAGAAGACCTAGCGCCATTTTCCTGAGGGGTTCCGCAATGACCATAGAGATCATCAATTCACTGACAAGGTGGTAATCCAGTTTTTTCAATAATCCCCGTTGATATTGGCGTTTAAGCCAATTGGCAAGAATATTCTGGTCTTTTTCAATGCCGCTTTGCTGATATTTATCCAGCAATATTTCACGATAAGGAAAATCGGTTTGCAGTAATTTGAATAAACCTACAGCGTTTGTCGATAATGACCTCTCCGCTATTTCTGCTAAATATACTTTTAATAACTTGATGAGTTGTTGAGGGTTATTGGCTTCTTTCTCAAAAACGGGAATAAAATTATCTGTCCAGTGCATGACAACTTGTTCAAGCAAATCTTCTCGATTCTTAACAAAGCGATAGAGCGTTTTCTTGGCGATGCCGGCTTTCTTGGCAACAACATCCATCGTTGTTTTGTTATAGCCTTGATTAACAATAAGTAAAAATGTGACATCGTGAATCTTTTGGCGTATTTCCTGCTCTGGAATTGTGGGGCGACCCCGTGGACGCGAATGATTTTCTGCCATTTTAGCACCCTATGAGTTGTTAATATTTGTACCGCATTGGCGTGATTCCATTAACAAACAGAAATTACTGATTTTATTTTAAATGGAAGGATTAAATCACCTTTCACCAAATACAGAATCCAAAGGCACTTGTCAACAATATCAATTAGTTATTATAACTAATTTCATTATTAACGATCGTGAAAAATACAAATTAGCATGGAAAAGTACACATCAAATTAAAAAAAGCCTTAATTGTGGCAAAGCATATTTTTTATTACATCATTTAATATTTCTAACTAACTGTTTTAAGTCATTTATTTTTATATTTAGTACGATAAGATCATTGTATTTATGCTCACATTGTGATTCTCATCACAGGATGGCACTTTTTGTCAATTTTTGTTAGCAAAAGGTTGCCTTAAATCTTAGTATCGCTATTACTTGTTACAAATTTAACATTTCAGTAACTGGTTCATGTAAAAAATATTCCGCTCACACCTGATCATTTATTCCAGAAAAGACTCCTTGGAATGTGAATTTCTTGGCGGTGGCGAAAAAATAACAATACCAATGAGGATCATGATAATGATAAGACACAACGTAATAGCAATGGCACTTCCGGTACTTCTCATCACAGGCACTGCAAACGCGGTTGAGATTTATAATAAGGATGGCAATAAAATTGATTTATATGGTAAAGCCGATGTTCAGAGAACATTCTCCAAATCAAATCAAGAATCTGGAGATAGCTCTGTTGGTCGTGTAGGTATTAAAGGTTCAACCCAAGTTACGGATAAACTGACTGGTTACGGGCGTTGGGAATTTAATATGGGTGCCAACGGCGTGGAAACGGAGAGTGGAAAAAATACCAGAACACGTTACGCGTTCGCGGGTTTGAAATATGGCGAATACGGCTCACTGGATTATGGGCGTAATATGGGGGTCGTTTATGATGTCAACGCATGGACGGACGCATTGCCAGTATTTGGTGGTGATTCCATGGCGGCAACTGATAATTTCATGATGGGGCGTTCGACAGGGTTACTGACATACCGTAATACTGACTTTTTTGGTCTGGTGGATGGGCTGAATTTTGCTTTGCAGTATCAAGCTAAAAATGATGGTGGTACTAAAAATAGTCGTAGTGATATATCAAGGCAAAACGGTGACGGCTTTGGTCTTTCTAGTTCCTATGATTTTGATAACGGTTTCAGTATTGGTGCTGCATATGGTAACTCTAACCGTACTTCGGCCCAAAAACTGGGGAGTGATGGTGCTAAGGTACTGGCTAAAGGGAATAAAGCCGAAGCCTGGGGCGTCTCTGCCAAATATGACAGAAATAACGTCTATCTGGCGGCCATGTATGGTGAAACCCGTAACTTAACCAGATTTGGCAGCTCTGTGGACGGGCATACCATGTTTGCCAATAAAACGCAGAACATTGAGCTGACTGCTCAGTATCAGTTTGATTTTGGTCTGCGTCCATCCCTTGCTTTTGTTTATTCTAAAGGCAAAGATCTGGGCAAAGACCTGGCTGACAAGAGCGTTCTGGCATCCAAAGGTTCTGAAGATTTGGTGAAGTATGTTTCAGTAGGTGCTTTCTACAATTTCAACAAAAATATGGGCACCTATGCTGAATATCAATTTAATTTGCTGAAAGACAATGATTTTAGTAAGAAGGCTCAGATCACCACCGATGACATTTTTGGCGTTGGTTTGGTTTACCGCTTCTGATTGAGATAACTATACTGAACTGATAAAACAGATTGCTGAAAAATAACACATATTATCTCGTCGAACTGCCTCAATGGATATCACCGTTGCAGGCAGTTCGCCAGTTATTTATTTTTCTGCTTCGCCGCCCAGCGCATCAATGGTGTTTTTGATCAGTGCGCTTAATTCACCCGCCATCAGGGTAAAATCTGCATCAAATCGTTGGACAACATCTTCACGATCGATATCATCGTTTTGTTCACGCAGGGTTTCGCTGAATTTAATACGTTTAAAAGAACCATCATCTGACAGCATGAATTGAACGCGTTCCTCCCAATCCAATGCCAGTTTGGTGACATACTTGCCGGATTCAATATGGGTTGCGATTTCGTCTGAAACCAATTCTTGCTTCTTACAGCGGATAACCCCACCTTCTTCCAAAATCGCTTTCAATTCGGCTTCATCCATCAGGGCATAACCTGTAGGCAGATTACCTGAACGTACCCATTCGGTTAAGGTCAGCTCAATAGGATCGGTGAATGTCAGGGGAACGACCGGCAATGAGCCGAGTGTTTTTCTCAATAGTGCCAGATTATCTTCAGCACGTTTTGCACTGGCGGCATCAACGATGATCAGATTATTAACGGTATCGATCCAAATATAGGTTTGGTTGAAACGGCTAAATGCTCTTGGCAACAGAGTGTGGATGACTTCATCTTTCAGGGAGTCTTTTTCTGTTTTTTTCAGCTTACGGTGCTGTTCACCTTCCAGGCGAGTTATTTTTGCCTGCAACTCCTGCTTAATGACAGGGGAAGGCAGCATTTTCTCTTCCTTACGTGCGCAAATCAGAATTTGATTACCAGAAGCATGGGTCAATGCTTCACTGTGAGAACCCATTGGAGAAACCCAACCGGTTTTCATCATATCCTGACTGCCACACGGGGTGAATGCCAATGGGCTTAATTGTTTTTCCAGTTCATCCGCAGAAAGAGATATCTCTCGGTTTAAACGGTAAATCATTAAATTTTTGAACCATAACATGCAGTTACCCCATATTGTTGCGCATCATGACAAAGGTCATATTAAAACATAAGGGTGCATAATAACGAATCATGTGACGAAGCCCTAGAACTTCATTAGTTTCATATAATAACTTCCTTATTCTCATATAATAAAAAGTCTCATTGCACTCGGTGCCTGCCTGAATAGGCACTAAATAGAAAAGGTAAGCTATGCGCATAGGTATTGATCTGGGTGGAACCAAGATTGAAGTGATCGCATTAGGTGATCAGGGGGAAGAGCTGTTTCGTAAGCGGGCAGATACCCCTCGTAATGACTATCAAAAAACATTGAAAGCGATCGTTGAGCTGATTAACGATGCAGAGCGGGCAACCGGTCAGCAAGGTACAGTGGGAATTGGAATACCCGGTGCTATTTCGCCTTTTACCGGAAAAGTTAAAAATGCCAATTCTGTCTGGATGAACGGCCAAATCTTGGATAAGGATATTGCTGCTTTGTTGGGGCGTGAAATACGTATCGCCAACGATGCAAACTGTCTGGCGGTATCAGAAGCTACTGACGGGGCAGGGGCGGGAAAGCCAATGGTATTCGCTGTTATCATTGGGACGGGTTGTGGTTCCGGGATTGCGTTTGATGGGCGGGTTCATGCGGGCGGGAATGGGCTGGCAGGAGAATGGGGACATAACCCGTTACCGTGGATGGATGAAGAAGATCGAGCGTATCAGGCAGAAGTTCATTGTTTTTGTGGCAAACCGGGCTGTACCGAAACTTTTGTGTCGGGAACAGGTTTTATGAAGGATTATCTTCTATTAAGCGGGTTACATAAAACGGGCCACGAAATTATCGAAGCGGTGACACAAGGAGATGAACTGGCCGAATTGGCGATGTGCCGTTATGAAAGGCGCTTGGCACGGGCCTTGGCACAAGTCATTAATTTACTTGATCCGGATGTGATTGTGCTGGGTGGTGGAATGAGTAACGTTGATCGTCTCTACCAAACCTTGCCAGATTTAGTCAAAGAGTGGGTGTTTGGCGGAGAGTGTGCTACACCGATTAGAAAAGCCGTGCATGGTGATTCTAGTGGTGTGCGCGGAGCTGCTTGGTTGTGGCCTCAGTAATAACAGGTATCGATTGAAAATACCTGAACCCGATACCCTTAATAGATTTCAAGTTGCGTGCACCGGAGAATGAAAGCAAATAAAAACCGCAACTTGAAATATGAATAACCATGATATATGGCTTCTATCTGCACTTTTTTATTTAGCCTATCTGTATAAAGAAATCAGAATTATTAAAGTCTTACTTAAGTTAAATTTGTGACCTTATGTGTTAATTTGTTTTCCATGTTACGCGTAATAATAGGAAAGAGTGTCAGCGATGCAGGATTAGCTTCTCCACAAGATAGCCTGCTGGCTTTGGGTGTGGAATATTATTTCCCCGGCCGTGAATTCTCCGTGGGTTTCGATTACGGCTTGGCGCGTTCCAAAAACTCCGGGCTGGTGTACAAAGAAGGCAGTGGAAACTTACAGGAAAAATCGGTCAAAGGTGACTGGAAAGCCAATCTCTACGGTCTGGCTGGTAAGTGGCATTGGGATAAAATAGGAAGCGGCATGTATGCAGGATATTATCTGCGTGACGGGGATGCCAATACATTCAACTATAAAAAACAGACTTACACGGTCGGTTTAGATAAACGTTTTGCGGTTTCTAAGTACAATAGCCTGATCCTGTTTGTTGAAACGGCATATGATGATGTCCGTAGCGACAATCCGGCTTACAAAAATAAAAAACAAACCATTCTGGGTACAGGAGCACGTTTGTCTTTTTAAGCAAAATTCCACAGGGAGGGCGCATTTGGGTTCTCCCGTATCATTCTATAAAGGGGCATAGCATGATGAAGAGTGTGTTGAAAATATCAACATTAGCAATGTTGGTGGCATTCAATGTGAACGCGGCGACAGTCGATTTACGAGTGATGGAAACCTCGGATATTCACAGCAACCTGATGGATTTCGATTACTTTAAAGATAAGTCTACGGAGCAGTTTGGTTTGGTTCGTACTGCGAACTTAATCAAGGCGGCCAAGTCTGAAGCCACCAACGCAATTTTGGTTGATAACGGTGACTTAATTCAAGGCAGCCCGCTTGCAGATTACATGGCGGCAAAGGGACTGAAAAAAGGGGACGTTCATCCTGCCCATCAACTGATGAATACCATGGGTTATACCGTAGGCAACTTTGGTAACCATGAATTCAACTTTGGACTGGATTACCTGAAACAGGCCATTGCTGGTGCCAAATTCCCTTATATCAACGCGAATATCATGGATGCTAAAACCGGCAAAAACTACTTTACGCCTTATATTATCGTTGATACCCCTGTAAAAGACCGGGATGGCAAAGAGCACACAATTAAAGTGGGTTATATCGGCTTTGTTCCGCCACAAATCAGCATTTGGGACAAAGCAAATCTGGACGGTAAAGTTGTTGTCAATGACATTACGGAAACCGCGAAAAAATTTGTTCCTCAAATGAAGAAAGAGGGTGCTGATCTGATCATCGCCATTCCACACTCTGGTTTTTCCCAAGAACCGTATAAGGCTATGGCAGAAAACTCAGTTTACTATCTGAGTGAAGTCCCCGGTATTAATGCCATCATGTTTGGTCATGCCCATGGCGTGTTCCCAAGTAAAGAATATGCGGAAGTTAAGGGCGTCGATGTTGCCAACGGAACGGTGAATGGCATCCCTGCCGTGATGCCGGGGCAGTGGGGCGATCATCTGGGTGTTGTTGACATGGTGATCAATAACGACAGTAGTGAATGGAAAGTCGAATCTGCCAAGGCGGAAGCTCGCCCTATTTATGACAAAGTCCATAAAAAAGCACTGGTCGGGCGCGATAATAATCTGGCCTCCATCATCGAAAAAGATCATCAGGGAACCCGCGACTTCGTTGGCAAATTCATCGGTAAAGCCTCTGCCAACATGTACAGCTATCTGGCGCTGATCCAAAGCGATCCAACCGTTCAGATTGTCAACGATGCGCAGGTGGATTACACCAAACGCTTCATTCAGGGTGATCCGAATCTGGAAGGAATTCCTGTCCTGGCGGCAGCCGCCCCTTTCAAAGCGGGTGGGCGTAAAAATGCACCGGCTGACTTTGTGGAAGTGGAAAAAGGTGATCTGACTTTCCGTAACGCGGCTGACCTGTATCTCTACCCGAATACACTGGTTGTCGTTAAAGCAACGGGCGCGGATGTGGTTGAATGGCTGGAGTGCTCTGCGGGCATGTTTAACCAGATCGATCCAACATCCACCAAACCGCAAGAATTGCTGAACTGGGATGGCTTTCGTACTTATAACTTCGACACGATTACAGGTGTTAACTATAAGATAGACCTGACCCAGCCAGCCAAATATGACACAGATTGCCAGCTTATCAATAAAGGCGCGAATCGCATCAAAGACGTGACTTATCAGGATAAGCCGATTGATCCGAAAGCCACTTTCCTGATTGCCACCAATAACTACCGTGGTTACGGCGGTAAATTTGCAGGAACCGGAGAAGATCACATTGCGTTTGCTTCACCGGATGAAAACCGCACCATTTTGGCTTCTTACATTTCCAGAATCACTAAAGAGAAAGGCGTAGTCTCCACACAGGCTGAAAATAATTGGTCATTCCTGCCAATTAAGACAGATAAAAAGCTGGATGTACGCTTTGAAACTTCACCATCAGAAAAAGCGGCGAAATTCATTAAAGAACATGCCCAGTATCCCGTGAAGTACTTGAAAAATGATGATATCGGTTTTGCTATCTATCAAATTGATTTGGCAGAGAGAAAATAAAACTTGATATTGATGCCTGCCCTTTTGGGGGCAGGCGGACGATTTATCTGACAGTGGATCGATTGCTATGCGTTTTCTAAAACCGTTATCTCTTGTTTTGGCAATAATGGCAGCGGGATGTGCTACTTCGCCCGAAACCCACGAACCTCTGCGGGCACAAGCCCATTTGGTGGAAGGGACAGCCTGCATCGTGCCAGAGCAACCCACTGCCAATTACGACTATGATCTAAAAACGGATCATTATGGGCAGAACGACAAGGCTTCAACTGACTACTTTAAACTGGCTATTAACTACTCACCTTCATTTTGTGATTACAAAAAGGACGACATAAAACGCCTGCAAAACGAGAATGAGAAAGCCAAAGCACAGCGCGAATATGAAAAATTCGAACTGCAATGCTTCTCTGATAATAAATTTGGCTGGATACTGCATGGCTTATGGGCCGAAACCTGCGATGGCAAATCCATGGAAGAGTGCCGCGACTGGTCAGATATTCGAAAACATCCTCGTTTGTGCAAAGGGGATTTACCTGCGCTGGATTACCAAACCATTAAACCTTACCTGTGTACCTCTCCCGGCATTGATTTGCTGCAAGCTGAATGGGAAAAACACGGTGTTTGTGCCTTCGATACCGCAAAACAATATTTCAGCAAACAGCAAGCGCTTTTCAATAGCCTGATATTGCCGGAAGGCCGGCCATCCAATAAGAAACTGATTCAATTCCTGCAAGAACATAATCCAGTATTGAAAGGTAAACATATTCAGATTACTCGTGACGAATTCTATATCTGCTATAGCAAGAATTTTGACGTGATCGATTGTCCAAAGCCTGAACGTTAAAGGATAACATAATGAATTATAAATACAGATTACTTCCGATTGCGATTGGCGCCGCCTTGTTGGTAGGGTGTGCAACCAAACCTGCCTATGATCCGGCGAATGTGGTGGATGTGCGGGTTCTGGGCCTGAATGACTTTCACGGCGCATTGAAGGCCCCGGGTCCTAATCAGCCGGGTGGCATTGAACATATGTCTACCTTGATTAAAAAACTGAAACAAGAAAACCCGAACAATATCGTCGTTGCTGCCGGAGATATGATTGGCGCCAGCCCATTGCTTTCTTCCATGTTCCATGATGAACCGAGTATTGAAGCCCTCTCTTTGGCCGGATTGGAGGCAACTTCTGTCGGTAACCATGAATTCGACAAAGGTAAGGATGAGTTACTGCGTAAGCAAAATGGCGGTTGCCATCCGGTGACGGGCTGTCAGGGGCCAAAACCCTTTAAAGGCGCAGATTTTAAATACCTGTCTGCCAATGTCACCGTTAATGAAACGGGCAAAACACTTTTCCCTGAATATGTCATTAAAGAGTTTGATGGCGTTCCGGTTGCCTTTATCGGCCTGACACTGGAAGGAACCCCGGCCATTGTGACTCCTCAAGGTACTGAGGGGCTGACTTTCTCCAACGAAGTCAAAACCATCAACGCCTTAGTGCCGGAATTGCAGAAAAAAGGAGTGAAAGCGATAGGTGTCCTGATCCACGAAGGTGCTGCACAGAAACGTAAAGGTGGGCGCATTGATGTCAATGCCTGTAATGACGTGACAGGTAAGATATTGGAGATCGTCAATTACTTGGATAAAGAAGTGGACTTCGTGATCAGCGGGCATACCCATCAGGCTTATAACTGTGTGATCAATGGAAAATCTGTTACTTCAGCCGAATCCAATGGCGCACTGCTTACTCAATTGGATCTGAAACTGGATAAAACCACGAAAGATGTCGTGGATTTCAGGGCTGAAAATATTTGGGTTGATAACCGCAAATATACCAAAGATCCAAAAATCACCGAGTTGCTGTCATCCTATGAAAAAATTGCCACGCCACTGGCGAACCGCATTGTTGGTAAATTGGAAAGCAATCTGACCAAAGAGACCAGCCAAAGCGGAGAATCTGCATTGGGCAAAGTGATCGCGGATGCTCATTTGTATGCAACCACGGCGAAAGAAAATGGCGGGGCACAGATTGCATTCGTCAACAACGGTGGTATCCGGGCGCCTATGGCTGCGGGAGATATGACTTATAATGCGATTTATACTGTCCAGCCGTTTTCCAACATAATGGTAACTAAAACACTGACTGGTGAGCAGATCAAACGCCTGCTGGAACAGCAATGGGATCGCACACGTCCACAGGTATTGGCAGTATCGCATACCCTCCAGTATTCCTGGGACAGCATCAAACCGGTTGGTGATCGCGTTATTGTTAGCTCGATCAAAATCAACGGAAAACCGATTGATCTGAAAGCTAAATACCGTGTAGCGGCCAATGAATATTTGGCGACAGGAGGAAGTAGTTTCTCCGTATTTAAAGAAGGCACCGATCCCGTCTATAACGTGCCAGATGTGGATGCGGTGGTTAAATACTTCACAGAAAAATCCCCGATTCATTATCCGAAACAAGATCGAATTATTGATCTCGGTAGAAAATAGTGTGATGGCGTTAAAAGATAACGCAGAACACGCTAGATAAAATGAATAGATCAAAGATACTGTAACGGTTGTTTGATCCAGATCATAAGTGCAACGTTAATTATTATACGTTGCACTTATACATTCGAATAAATTTAGGAAAGATTTCTTATTACTGGTTTCAGTAATATTTATATCGGTAATGATAATAAGGTGACAGTAATATATGTAATGATTGTTTAATAATAAAAATAGTTATGGAGATCACTCAAATGCAGAAAATGCTGGTAATGATGATAAAGAATAAAATAACCAGATTATTAACCTGTTTTGTTAGCTTAATATTAGGAAGTATCACGTTCTCTTATGCTGCTGTTGTTCCTCTCGATGTTCAATTAGCAGATAAACAAGAAATTACCCGCAATAATTTTTCCGAGCCCGCTTCTTTAGATCCGCATAAAGCTGATGGCAGTAGTGAATTTGATATCTTGCGGGATTTTTTTGAACGCTTGGTTGATACGGATAAAGAAGAGAAAATCATCCCGGCTTTAGCTGAAAGCTGGGAAACCAAAGATAATAAAACGTGGATTTTCCATTTAAGAAAAGGAGCTAAATGGTCTGATGGTACCCCCATTACCGCCCATGATGTGGTTTTTTCTTTTCAGCGTTTGGTAACACCTGACACGATTTCCCCTTACGGTAGCTACCTGATTCAAGCCACGGTTGTGAATGCACAAGATGTACTGTCTGGTAAGAAAAAGCCTGAAGAATTGGGAATTAAAGCACTGGATGATTCAACGATAGAAATTGCCCTGGAAAGACCCAAAGCCGGTTTTCTGCAAATGCTGGCACACCCTGCTATGTCTCCTGTTAGTGAAAAGGTGATCAAAAAATATGGCAGTAAATGGACGCAACCCCAATTTTTTGTCAGCAACGGGCCTTTTAAACTGTCTGAATGGGTAGTGAATGAGAAAATTGTCGGCATCAGAAACCCCTATTATTGGGATGATAAAAATACCATCATTAATAAAGTCACTTACTTGCCATTATCCGATGATAAAGCTGACTTCAATCGTTATATGACAGGAGAACTTGATATATCCAACGGTGGGCCATCGGAATTCTTGCCAATGGTTAAGAAAAAGTTTGGTGATCAACTGCATGTTAAACCCAAACTGAGCGTTTATTATTATCTGTTTAATACACAAAAACCGCCATTTAATGATATTCGGGTCAGGCAAGCGCTGGCTTTAGCGTTGGACAGGAATATTATTACTGACAAGGTGTTAGGTAATGGTCAAAAACCCGCTTATGATGTTGTCTCTCCGGGTGCCGGAGGTATTTATTTAAAACATCCTGAATATGCTTCATGGACACAGGAACAACGCGTTACAAAGGCTAATGCGTTATTGAAAGAAGCGGGATTTAATAAAAATAATCCGCTCAAGTTTACCTTGCTATATATAACTTTTCATAATTATGAGAATTTCATATTTCCTATTCCTTTCCAACTATTTGCTGAAGCGGCATTCAAGAAAATCTTAACTCTTTTGATGAGCTGCCACATATAT